>JAEHDI010000499.1 GCA_016880505.1 Bryobacterales bacterium
CCCTCGCCACCATCGGCTACGGCAAGCTCACGCCATACACGCGGGCCGCTAACTTTCTGGTCGCCATCGAGGCCCTTGTCGGCCTCCTCGGCTTCGCCATCCTCAGCGCCCTGTTGTTCGCACGCTTTGCCCGCCCCACCGCCAAGATCCGTTTCAGCCGCAATGCCCTCATCGCGCCCTACGAGAACGGTTGGGCGATGATGTTCCGCCTCGCCAGCCTCCGCAACCACGACCTCACCGACGTCCACGCCATCGTGAGCTTCGCTCGCTGGATCGATGTGAACGGCCAGCGCCGCCGCCGCTTCGACCAGCTCCCCCTCGAACGCGACTTCATCATCTTCATGCCCCTGCACTGGGTCGTCGTCCACCCCATCACCGAGGCCAGCCCGCTGCGCGGCTTCACCCGCGAATCTCTGGCCGCCGCCGACCCCGAAATCGTCTGCCTCATCAACGCCGACGATGAAACCTTCGCTCAAACCGTCCACGGCAAAACCAGTTACGACAAGACCGACATCGTCTGGGGCGCCCGCTTCCGTGACATGTACCTCCCCGATACCGACAAGGTTTCGATCGACCTCAACCGCCTCCACGACTTCGAGCCGGTGGCACCGCCCAGTTCTCTCTGACCAGATTGTTCACGTATGGGAAAACCTGCTCCCTTTGGAGCCCCTCCGGCCGCGGTTCGGCCCCGTCTCAAAGCAGAATGAGGCCCTTGCGGATCCCGATGGTGACGGCTTCGGTGCGGCTGGAAGCGCCGAGCTTGGTGAGAATCGAGGCCACATGAAACTTCACCGTGTGCTCGGAGATTCCCAGCTTCCAGGCGATGATCTTGTTTGCCGCACCCTCGGCCATCATCCGCAGCACCTCCAGTTCCCGCGCCGTGAGCGCGGAGACCTCACCCGCAGCCTGAACCGGCGCCGCGGAAGAGAGCAGGGCATCCAGATCCTGCGGGTCGACCGCGGCGAGGCCGGTTGCCGCGGCTTCGACGGCAGCGAGGATTTCTGCCTGCGACGCGTCGCGCGGCAGCAGGGCGCGCACACCGAGACGGAGCGCCTCGAGCGTCCACACCGGCTGAGAGTCACTCGTGATGAGAACCAGCGCCACAGTTCTACCGCCGGGCAGGGGCGGAATCTCTTCCAGAGGCGCGGCCGCAAGGACGACGTTCGGATGCACGGCCTCGACCCCCGTGAAATCCGGAAGCGAGCCCACGACCTGCAACCCGGGGTCCGAAGCGGCCAGGGCCTCGAGCCCGGCGCGCACGATCGCGGATGAGGCGACGATGAGGAGCCGGATCACGCTGCTTCGGCGTGCGCTCGAAGCTGCACGCAGACCTCCCGCACACGTTCGCGATTCCCGCGCAGAAAGCGCAGCCGCACTACGTCCAGTCCGGAGTCCAGGGCGTCACCGAGCTCGTCCAGGGACGTGAGCAGCGTATCGCCCGGACGCAATGACGCGGCCGCCGCGGCGCCGCCGGGATACACCTCCAGAATCAGCAGCCCGAATCGAATCGGCCGGAGCGTGGCGCCAAGCACCGGGCGCGCGCCTCGCCGGAGGAAGTCCATGGCGGTCGAGACCGGCGCCGCCACTCCCAACCCGTTCACGATGGCGGTGTTTATGCCCACAACCTGCCCCTGTGCGTTGGCAAGCGGCCCACCGGAGTTTCCCGGAGCAAGCCGCACGTCTGCGAGAATCCACCGCTCGAGACCCATTCCCGGCAGCGGGCCGATGGAGTGAACCACGCCCGTTGAAAGCGCGCCGACGAACCCCAGAGGGTTTCCAATGGCCATTACCAATTCGCCCGGACGCAAAGAAGCGGAGTCGCCGGGTGTTGCGGCCTCCAGGCCGTCAGCCGGAATCCGCAGAGCAGCCAGATCGCGCCGCGGATCGCGGGCAACGGCGCGCGCATCGAAGCGGCGCCCATCCCACAACTCCACGCGCGCGGCGGGCGTCCTCGCCACGTGTGCGTTCGTGAGGATCAGCCCGTCGGTGCTCCATACCACGCCCGACCCGCCCACTCCTCGCTCCCCCGCGAAGACCCGCGCGGTGGAACGCCGGAGCCGCTCGGAAATTTCTCCGAATCCGCGCACGTCAGCTCCTCCGGGACCGCTCGCCGGTGGTGATTGCGAGCTTCTTCGCTACACCGCCACGCAGTACTTCCGCCTCGACGCTCTGGCCGACGCCGTGCGATTCGAGCAGGGTCTGGATATCGTCGGTATCGGCCACCACGTTTCCGCCCAGCGAGATCAGAATATCGCCGATGAGCACGCCGGCCTTGTCCGCCGGACCCCCGGACTCGACCGACAAAACGATCAGACCTTTTTGATGATCCGGCAACTCCACCGGTTGCAGTCCCACTCCCAGGTACCCGCGCGCCACCCGGCCACGCTTCAGGATTTCGTCAACCACGCGATCCACAGTGGTTGTCGGAATCGCCACGCCCGCAATGCGGGAAAGCGCCGAGGTGGCGACGCCGATGGCTTCGCCCTCGATGTTGACGGCCACGCCTCCGGAAGAGCCGGGGTAAAGCGTGAGGTCCAGGCGAATGTAGTGGTCCAGACGCCCGCCACGCCAGGTACGCCAGGATCCGCTCACGGCACTGACGATACCCATGGTGGCGTTCACCCCGGAATCCTGTGAGCGGCCGACGGCCAGCGCCAGGTTGCCAGGTGACGGTACGGCGTCCGCTCGCGGAATTGGCGAGCCGGCGGCGCTATCGACGCGCAACACCGCCACGTCAGTACCTGCGTCGCTGCCGGCCAAAGTTGCAGGAACATTCGAGCCGTCCGGCAGCGTTACTGTGATTTCCTCCTCGAGGCGGATGGTGTGTTCGGCGGTGACGATGATGCCAGGCCGCCAGAATACCCCGCTCGAGGAAAACCGCGGACGGGCATGCACTGCAACCACCGCCTGCCCGGCCCGCTCCACCGCCCTTGCCAGTTCATTGGAAAGCGCGGCCAATTCTTTTGCCATGTGAATCACCCCTCGATTTTTAGTATGGTCGGGGCGAGGGTTTCCGACTATCGGTAAATCGGGCAGGTGGGGGACTGGAAGAATGGGCAGGTTCGGCAGTCCCCGGTTTTTACATGCGGTTGGCGGCGAAGAGCCGCTCGGTCTCGGTGTTGAGCAGGACCCAGAGCCCGTAGATGCCGAGCGCGGTGCCAAACGGGACGTTCAGAAGGTTGATGGCACAGAGGACGATAGTGAGCACGCGCGCCCATGGCTGGAACTTGAGGAGTCCCACGCCTGCAAGGACGCCAGGCAGCGAGAGCAGCAGCAACAGACCGAAGATGACGGCGCCGACGACACCCAGGATCGGCACGGCCAGATACGCGTTGGGGTCGTGAGACACCTCGCTGACGATGCCCGCCACTCCGCCGAAGATCACCAGAATGAGGAGCGCTGCCAACAGACCTAACGCCCCGAATACGATGTGCAATACTGCCAGAATCTTGACGTGATCGGCCATAGGTCCTCCTAAGCCTGCCACATTCTATAACAGATACGGAGTTACCGACGCCCGGGTTCGACGATTCGGCGTCACCGCTGCGGCGAAACTGCATCTCGAGGAATAGCAATGATCTTTGAACTCAGTTCCAGGAAAACACTCGACCAGATCGGCCAGGGGCTACAGGAGTCCGCGGCCCGGCACAAGTTCGGCGTCATCGCCGTCCACGACCTCAAGGAGACGATGAAGAAGAAAGGGGTGGACTTCGCCGGCGAGTGCATGATCTTCGAGGTCTGCAATCCGCTCCAGGCGAAGAAAGTGCTGGAGGCCAACGGCGCGGTGTCGACAGCCTTGCCTTGCCGGATCTCCGTGTACCGTTCCGGGGATGTCTACAAGCTTGCGACGATCCTCCCCACGGCGATGATGAAGATATTCGGAAGCCCGGAACTGGAGCCGGCCGCCCGCGAGGTGGAAGAAGTCGTTACTGCGATGATGCGGGAATCGGCCTGAGCATGCGGCGGATCACGAAGACGACCACGAGCACGCCAAGTATCGTCATTACGACGGGCACGACGTTCATGACCCACCACTGAGAGCCTTCGGGCTCCACGAAAATCCGCATCCCATAGCGGCTCTTGTACAGGTCGAGAATCTCACGGTCGTTCTTGCCTTCCCCGACGAGCTTCTCGATCTCCGCCTTGATGGACAACGAAATCTCGCTGCGATGCGTGGCCACGGGTTCGGACCAGCAGCACGGGGCGAGTAGCGACGTCTCGAGCTTGTGAGCCCGTTGCTGCTGCTCCGGATTCAGGTCGGCAGGCCATAGCGGCGCCAGCGCCATGAGCAAAAGAATCAAAAAACGCATACCTGTTACTATTCTTCCGCAGGCGGGTCTCCACCGCAATCCCGAATGCTCCCGGGGAGCGCCCGCCTCAATCGAGGCGCTTGTGGAAGCGCAGCGCGCTGACGGTCAGGATCGTGACGCCGAAGACGAGCAGCGCCAGCATCTGCGGCCATAGCGCTTCCAGGCCTGTTCCTTTGAGGAAGACCCCGCGGGTAATCTCCAGGAAGTAGCGCACAGGGTTCAGGTAGGTGAGGTACTGCACCGGCACCGGCATGTTGCGGATCGGAAACGCGAAACCGTTCAGCATGAACGTAGGCATGAAGAAAAAGAACGAGGCCATCATCGCCTGCTGCTGGGTCTGAGAAATGGTCGAGATGAACAGGCCGACGCCGAGGGTCGTGAGCAGAAACAATACCGACGCGAGCAACAGGATGAGGGGGTTGCCACGAAACGGGATTTGGAACACGAGCAGGGCGGCGGCGGTGATCAGCACCAGGTCGAGAAGGCCGACGATCGCGAATGGCAGCGTCTTGCCGAGGATCAGTTCGATCGGGCGGATCGGGGTCACCATAAGCTGCTCCATAGTGCCGATCTCGCGCTCCCGCACGATCGCCAGGGCGGTGAGCATGAGCGTGACCAGCGAGATGATGTTGACCACCACGCCCGGAACGAAGTAGTTGCGGCTCAGGAGGTCGGGGTTGAACCAAACGCGGGTGCGCGCCTGGAGGACGGG
This sequence comes from Bryobacterales bacterium, assembly GCA_016880505.1. GTDB lineage: Bacteria > Acidobacteriota > Terriglobia > Bryobacterales > Bryobacteraceae > JAEHDI01. The sequence goes on from JAEHDI010000499.1 coordinate 5,023, forward strand.
CAGGTCGGTGTTGACCGGTCCTCCGGCGACGGCTGTCTGTCCAACCAGACGGGCGTCCTGCTGCTCGTGCATCACGCGGTTCCCGAAGGACGCAATCACCTGACCGGCATAGCCGGCGACGATCGAAGCGGTATTCGAGTTGGTGCCGTCCACCAGCACCTGGACCGAAGCGGTCTCACCGCGCTGTACGTCGCGTCCGAAGCCCGGCAGGACGCGCACAACCATCTGCACCCCGCTCCCATCGAGAAGTTCCTGCACCTCCTCTTCGGATCCAGGCGTGGCGACGACCCGGAATCGGTCCGAGGCCGCGAACGCCGCCAGCAGCTCGCGGCTCTCCGGAGTGCGATCCTGGTCCATCCACGCGATCCGGCTGTGCTCGACGTCGAGATTGACGGCATAGCCGAAGATGATGAGCTGCAAGAGGGGCGGGACGAAGAGCACCACCCTCATGCGTGGCTCCCGCAATACCTGCCGGAATTCTTTTTTCAGGATTTCCCGGATGCGTCTCCACATATCGTTACGCCAGCTTCTGGCCGACCTTCTTCGTAGCCACTACAAAGACGATGGAGGCGTAGGCCAGCAGGAACGCGAAATCCACCCAAAGAACCTGAATACCTACCCCTTTGAGGAAGATCCCTTTGAGGATCATGATGAAGTACCGCGACGGAAAGATGTACGTGATTCCCTGAATGACCGCCGGCATGCTTTCGATCGCGAATATGAATCCGGAGAGCAGGAACGCCGGCAGGTAGGAGGTCACCATCCCGAGCTGGTAGGCCAGTAACTGCGAGCGCGCCAGCGCCGAGACCAATATGCCCCAAAACAGCGCCCCGACCAGAAACACACCGCCGCTGACCAGAACCAGCAGAGGGTTGCCCCGCAGAGGCACTCCGAACAGTTGTATTCCGATGGCGATGGACGCAACCATGTCGATCAACCCCAGGGCGAAGTAGGCCAACATCTTACCCAGGACCAGCTCATGCGCGCGCAACGGAGTCGAGAGAAGCTGCTCCATCGATCCCATCTCCCACTCCCGGGCGATGGTCAGCGACGTCAGCAACGCGGCGATGATCATCAGAATCACCGCGATCAGTCCGGGAACGATATAGTTCCGCGACTGAAGCTCGCTGTTGTACCAGACGCGAAGACGGGTCTCGACGGGTGGTTTCAGTTGCTGGCCTCCCCTGCGGTCAATCGCTCGGGCCCGCAATTCGAACGCGTACATCTGCACCAGCGACTCGGCGTATCCGAGTGCGATCGAGGCGGTGTTCGAGTCACTCCCGTCTAGCAGAAGCTGGACTTCAGCCGGCCTTGATGTCAGCAGGTTGCGCGAGTAATCCGCCGGGATCACGACAGCGAGCAGGGCCCGATCCCGGTCGATACTGCGTTCGATACTACTGTATTCGTCAACCGAGCCAAGAATCCGGAAGTAGCGGGAGCCGGCGAAACGCTCGATCAGCTCGCGACTCTGCGGGCTGCGGTCGTGATCGTAGACGAGCGTCGGCACGCGATCCACGTCGAGCGTAAGCGCGTACCCGAACAGCAACAGCATGACGAACGGCACCGCCAAAGCCATGATCAGGCTGCGCGGGTCGCGGACGATGTGCAACCCCTCTTTCCGGGCGATGGCGACCGTCCGGGCGAGAGAGCGGCGGAATTTCATGCGCCCCTCCGTTCTTCCTCTTCGATCATCGAGACGAAGACTTCTTCCATGGTGGGTTTGGCGGCGGATCGCTTCAACTCGGCGGGAGCACCGAGGGCGATGATCTTCCCCCGGTACATCAATGCCAGACGGTGGCAGTATTCGGCTTCCTCCATGTAGTGGGTGGTCACGAACACGGTGTGGCCGGCGGCGGAGAGGCGGTAGATCAGCTCCCAGAATTCGCGGCGCGCGATCGGATCGACGCCGGAAGTCGGTTCGTCGAGAAACAGGATCGGAGGCTCGTGGAGAATAGCGCAACCGAGCGCCAGCCGCTGTTTCCAACCTCCGGGCAGGAGGCGGGTCATCATGGCGTGCTGCTCGGTGAGCCCGGCCATTTCCAGAACGTGGTCGCGGCGGGCGGCGAGCTGCTCCTCGGGCACACCGTAAACGCCGCCGAAGAACTCGATGTTCTCTTCGACGGTCAGATCGTCGTACAACGAGAACTTCTGCGACATGTAGCCAATGTTTCGGCGGATGGTTTCGGGGTCTTTGGAAACATCGATGCCGCCCACCCGCGCCAGCCCCTCGCTCGGCTGCAACAGGCCGCACAGAATGCGAATGGCGGTGGACTTGCCCGCGCCATTCGGCCCGAGAAATCCGAAGATCTCGCCACGACGGACCTGGAACGTGATGTGGTCGACGGCGACGAACTTGCCGAACCTCTTCACGAGGCGGTCGACCTCCACCGCCCAGGCGTTGTTGCTCATGCTGCCTCCCGCGAAGCCTGATGAATCAGGAGAATGAACGCATCCTCGAGCGAGGGCGCGATCTGGCGGAAGTCCGCGGGGCCGAGGCCGGCAGCTTGCAGCGCGTTGACCAGAGTGTCGGCGCTGGTACGTTGCGGCGAAAGGAAAAGATGCAGGGAGGCGCCGGCCGGCTCCACGCTCTCCACACCGGCTTGCCGCGTCAGAAATTCCTTGGCGGCCCGCAGGTCCGGGCAGCCGACTTCGTAGCAAGGCTCGGGAATCGTGCTCTTCAGTTTGTCGGGAGCATCGCAGCGGATCAGCCGGCCCTTGTGCATGAGCCCAACCCGGTCGCAGCGCTCGGCCTCGTCGAGGTAGGCGGTGGTGACGAAGACGGTGAGTCCCTCCCGAACAAGCTGGTAGAGGATCTCCCAGAAGTCGCGGCGCGACACCGGATCGACGCCGTTGGTCGGCTCGTCGAGGAAGAGGATGCGCGGCTTGTGGAGCAGCGTACACATGAGCGCCAGTTTCTGCTTCATCCCGCCCGACAGCCGGCCAGCCTGGCGCGTGCGGAACGGCTCCATGCGCGTCATGCGGAGCAGGTTTGGCGTCATCTCGTCCCGCTCGGGGCGGGAGATGCCGAACAGGTCCGCGTAGAACTTCATGTTCTCTTCGACGGTGAGGTCGCCATAAAGGCCGAACCGCTGGGCCATGTATCCGATCGCGTCCTTCACCTGATCCGTTTCGCGGGCGGAATCGTGCCCGGCGATGTGGGAGCTTCCGTCGGTCGGATCGAGGAGTCCACAAAACAGCCGTAGTGTGGTGGTCTTGCCGGCGCCGTCCGGACCGACGAGCCCAAAGATCTCACCGGGGGCGACCTGCAGATTCAGACGGTCCACCGCCGTCAGCGCGCCGAAACGCCTTGTAAGACCAGTGGCTTCGATGATCGCCGAATCCATTGCTCGGATCCTTCAACGGCCGGCGTCCACGACGAGGATCTCCGCGTCGGCCGGCATGTTCGATTTCAGTTCGTGGCCTGGATTCGGCAGGTCCACCTTGACTCGGTAGACGAGTTTCACGCGCTCCTCCGGCGTCTGGATCTGCTTTGGTGTGAATTCGGCTTCGCTCGAAATGAACGATACGGTTCCCCAGTAGACTTTGCCTGGGAAGGAGTCGGTCGTCACCTTGACTTTCGAGCGGAGCTTGACCCGGCCGAGATCGGTCTCGTTGATGTAGCCGCGAAGCCAAGGGTGGTCGAGGTCTCCGATGGTGAGTACCGTGGCTCCCGCGCCGAGGGTTTCTCCGACTTCAGCCGACTTCACGAGAACGACTCCGTCGATCGGGGATGTCACCTCGGAATCGTTGAGCTGGGACTCGATCACGGCGATCTGGGCTTTGGCCCGATCGATGTCGGCGCGGCGAGCCCCCAGTTCCTGCTCCTTGCGTTTGAGCTCGAGACGGGACGCTTGAGCGAGCCGTACAGTGGCCCGTGCGCGCTCGACCCCGGCTTTTGCGGCGTCGATGTTTTCCTGGCGCGGGCCCTCGGTCACGAGTGCTAGACGCTGCTCGGCCTGCTGGAGGAGGGCGGCGGCGCGTTCGTAGGCGGTACGGAACTGGTCGTTCTGGGAGGCGGAGATGTCGTCGTTCTGGAACAGCGCCTTTGCGCGCTCCCAGTCGTTGCGCGCTCGGGCGTGCTCAGTGCGCGCGGCTTCGACCGCCGCCTTCGCGTCCTGGATTTCCTGCGGACGCGAGCCGGTCGAGAGCTCGCGCAGCCGGGCTTCGGCTTGACCCAGCTCCGCCGTGCGGGCGGCGGTTTCGCCGTCGAGCGTTTCGCGCTGGTAGGCGATGGAAGTTCGAAGCTGCACCAGGGAGGACTCGGCGACCGCGAGGGCGGCCCGTTCGCGCTCCCGTTGCCGCTCCAGTTGATCGCGGTCGAGCCGAGCGGCTATAGAGCCTTTCTTCACCGCATCGCCTTCGTCGTATGCGCGTTCCACCAGCCGTCCCGCCGTCTTGAAGGCGATCTTGACTTCGGTCAGCTCGATGTTGCCGGAGATAAGAATGCGGCCGTTGTCATTTCGATTCAGCCAGCGGTACAGGTATGTGCCTCCGATCACCAGCGCTATCGCCAGGATCGCTACCGGAATGATTCTCTTCTTCATGTTTGCCACAACTCCTCAGTCGACAATCTGTTGAATCGTACCCAGCGCCTGTCCGAGCTCGACCCGGGCCTGATTGTAGAGATAGAGAGCGGCGATCCGGTTGTCGCGGGCTCGCGCGAGACGTGTCTGGGCGTCGGTGACTTCGAGACTGTTCGCCAGTCCTGCTTTGTAACGGCGGCTGGCTCTGGCCAGTTCATCCTCGGACTGCTTCAGCCCATCCTCCGCTACGTTGACCTGCTCTTCCGCGGAGCGGAGGCTGTCGAGAGAGAGGCGCAGCTCGAGGTCGATCTGGCGTTTCAGATCGGTGGTGCGGATCTTCTCCTGCTCGAAGAGCGAGCCGCTTTCCGCCCGGCGAGCGTCCCGCCGGCCTCCGTCGAACACGGGGACCCTCACCGAAAGGCCATACGTCCGTGTCGGGACCGTGTTGTGGATGCTGGTACCGATCGTTCCGTAGTCGGCGAATCCGACCACGGAGGGCAAGCGCTCCATCTTCACGCCGCTGTAGCTGAGGCGAGCGCTTTCCTCGCGTTGCCGCTGCGCTTTCAGGTCGGCGCGGGATTCCAGAGCGACCGCGAGGGCCTTTTCCGGCGTCGCTTCCTCCACCGGGACGCGAGAGAGCTGATACGAAAACAGGAGGGGCGCCTCAAGCGGCAGGCCCATCGCTTTCAGAAGCTGGAGATTCGCCTGGCGGCGCTCATTCCGGGCGACCAGCAGGAGCTGACGCTCGTTCGCGAGTTGCACTTGCGCACGGGTGATTTCCAGGCCGGTGCCGGTCCCGGCGGTCTTCTGATTTTCGGCGAGCTGAAGGAGTTCTTCGGCCAGCTTGACGTTCGCTTCGGCCGCCTGCACCCGAGCTTCGGCCCGCAGGGAGGCAAAGTAGAAACCGGCGACCTGGCGGGCCACCTGGTCTCGTGTCGCGTCGTTATCCGCCCCGGCGGCGCCGATTCCAACGCGCGAAGCCTGGTACCGGCGGATAGCGCCGAAATCGAAGATCGTCTGGGTGGCAGTAGCGCGCGCGTCGAACGTGTTGAACGGCCCGACGAGCTCCGGAATCCGGAAGCCGGGAATCGGCGTCTCGATACGGATGCCGACTGCGGCCAGGTTGCGCGTCTGGTTCTGCTGGCTGACGTAGGCGTCAAGATTCGGCAGCAGCGTGGCGCGGGCCTGGTTTGCGCGTTGTTGAGCCTGCCGGATCATTTCGCGTGCAATCTGGACGCGCGCGTTGCCGTCCGGCGCGAGTGCGATCTCTATGGCGCGTTTGAGACTTAGCTCGAGTGGGGCTCCGGCGGTGTCGGCGGCAGCCGGCGCCCGCGCCGGAAGCAGCAGGATGAACAGCCACTTCAGATGGAATTTCCGCATAGGGTTTAGCTCCGGGTGGGCATGGCCGGCAGCGGCGCACGCATGCCGGCAACGAGAAAGGCGACAATCCGCTCGGTGGTCGCTTCTGCGTCCGAAGGGTCGCAGAGGCCCTTGGATACCACTTCGAGATGGCTCGTGCCTGCCAACGTGTGCGAAAGAACGCCGATGCAAAAGTGAATGCGCCACAGAAGCTCCACCGTCGGGAGGTGAGGCAGCGCACGCTGGAACGCCGCAATAAACCGGTCGGCGATCGTTTGCATTTGCTCAAAGAGGATCTTCCGGACAGTGTCGCCGGGCTCGACGTACATGCGGCCCATCAGACGTTTGAAATCGTGCCCCCGTTCGCCTAGTTCCTTTTGCAACTCGAGCATGGGGCCGACAAGCGCGCGAATCACAGGCACGAGCGGCAGGGGGCCGTTGCTGTTTTCCGCCTCGCAGGCATCCAGCATTGCGAGCCGCTTCTGATTGAGAGGGTCGATCCGCCGTGTGAACACCGCCTGGATCAGTGCGTCTTTCGAACGGAAATGGTAGTTGATGGCCGCGAGGTTGACACCCGCTTGTGTGGTGATCTGTCGCAGTGAGGTTTCGCCAAATCCGTGTTCCGCGAACAGTCCCTCGGCGGCGTCGAGGATCTTTTCCTTTGTTCCATTCATTTGAAACTAACGTATGACTGCTTCATACGAACGTTTCAATCATACGACTGCATTGGATTGATGTCAAGATGAAAGGTCACGAGATCTCGAAAGTCGTTGATTACAGGAGTTATTTTCTTCGGACGTACTTCACCGCATGGAGTTTGCAGTCGGTACGCCACTTTGATACGCTGTGGCCTTATGCAACCGTCAGGACAGGAACAGGCGCATTCGGATTGGGAAAACCCGGTGCGGAAGATGTTGAAGGAGGGCAAGCCCGTTGTCGGCGTCACGATCACGGTACCGAGCGTGGAGCTTGCCGCCAATGCCGCGAACCTTGGATTCGATTTTCTCTGGATCGAAATGGAGCACAGCCCGATTACGCTCGAGACCGCGCGCAACATGATCCTCGCCACGCGGGGATTGAAGGCTGTGCCGTTTACGCGCGTCCCGGTGAACGAGTTGTGGACGGCCAAGCGGGTGCTCGATAGCGGCAGCCTCGGAGTGATGTTTCCGTTCACTTCCACGCCGGAGCTGGCCCGGCAAGCGGTGGCGGCGTGCAAGTATCCGCCCGACGGACGGCGTGGTTCAGGTCCCGGCCTGGCGGCGTTCCGCTGGCCCGCTCCGGAGGGTTACCACCAGTTCGCCAACCGGAACGTTATGGTGATCGTAATCATCGAGCAGGCGCAGGCGGTGGAGAACGTGGAGGAGATTGCTGCGATCCCCGGCGTCGACGTGCTGTTCATCGGTACCAGCGATCTTTCCTATTCGCTCGGAGTGGGTGGGCAGACGGATCATCCGAAGGTGAAGGAAGCGGTCGCGCGGGTAGTAGCGGCTGGCAAGCGCAATAACGTCCCGCTCGGGCGGCCCGCGCCGACGGCCGACCTGATGCAGAAGTATATGGAAGAAGGGTTCTTGTTCTTCCAGGCTCCGGCCGACCTTGTGATCTTCTCGAACGGCGCCCGCCAGATTTTGCAGCCACTCGGAAAGACGGGCCTCGACCCAAAGACGAGACTGCTGTACTGAGACGGTGCGCGTGCGGACGAAGATTAGGAACCGCGCGCGTCAGCAAGCTGTGTACGAGCGCTATGCAGTCTCGATCGCGGCGGCCTGCTCTAAACCACGGTCTCGAATCTCGGTTTCGCGGATGCGGAACTTCTGAATTTTTCCGCTCACCGTCATCGGGAACGCGTCCACGAAACGGATGTGCTGCGGGATCTTGAAATAGGCGATTTTGCCGCGGCAGAACTCGCGGAACTCCTCGGCCGTCGCCGCCGAGCCATTCTTCAGCCGGATCCACGCGCAGACGGTCTCGCCCAGGCGGGCATCGGGAAGACCCACCACCGTCACGTCGGCCACTTTCGGATGTGTATAGAGGAACTCCTCGATTTCGCGCGGGTAGATGTTCTCGCCTCCGCGAATGATCGTGTCTTTCGAGCGCCCGGTCATCCGAAAGCAGCCGTTCGGCTGCATCACGGCGAGATCCCCTGTGTGAAGCCAGCCTTCGCTGTCAACGGCTTCGCTTGTCGCGTCCGGGTCGCCGTCGTACCCCTTCATGACGAGGTAGCCCCGCGTGCACAACTCGCCTTGCTCGCCGAGCGGGACGGTTTCACCCGTCCCTGTGGACACGATTTTGACCTCGGTGTTCGGCATCGCGCGGCCGACGGTCGACACCCGCAGTTCGATGCTGTCGTCGACTCGGGACATCGTGATGACCGGCGAGCTCTCGGTCTGCCCGTAGGCGATGGTCATGCCTTCGCAGTGCATATCGGAGACCACGCGCTTCATGATCTCGATCGGGCAGGGCGAGCCGGCCATCACGCCTTTGCGCAGGGAGGTCAGGTCAAAACTCGCGAACTCGGGGTGGTCAAGTTCAGCGATAAACATTGTCGGCACGCCGTAAATGGCGGTCGCTCGCTCGGCGTGAACCGCCTCAAGGGTGGCGCGCGCGTCAAACTGGGCCGACGGCACGATCATGGCCGCGCCGCTGGTGACTGCCGCCATCGTGCCGATCACGCAGCCGAAGCAGTGGTAAAGCGGTACCGGGATGCAGATACGGTCGTGCTCATCGGCCCCGAGACAGAGAGCGATCAGCGCTCCGTTGTTCAGCAGATTGCGGTGCGTCAGCAGGACGCCCTTCGGCGCTCCGGTTGTTCCGGAGGTGTACTGGATATTGGCGACATCTTCCGGCGATAACGCGTGCGGCGAAACATCGACGCCGCGAGCCAGCATCCGGTTCCACAGCTCCTGCCCGAACAGGATGACGTGATCGAGAGGGAGCCCGCCGCCGTTGCGCGAATCCCGGAGTATCTGGAGGTAGTCCGCACGCGCGTCCCGCTCCCAAAGAAACAGTGCTCTTATCTTCGAAGACCCGAGAACGTAGCGTAGTTCGTGCGTCCGGTAGGCCGGGTTGACATTCACCAGCACCACTCCGGCCTGGGCGCTGGCGTATTGCAGCAGAATCCACTCGATGCAGTTTGCCGACCAGACGCCGACGCGGTCGCCCGGCTGAAGACCGAGGCCGGAAAGCCCGCGGGCCGTCTGCTCGACCGAGCGGGCGAGTTCGCGCCACGTCATCCTAACGTTCTGATGGCGGACGATGACCGCATCCCGGTCGGGGAACCGAGCTACGGTCTCCGCCAGCACTTGCGGGATGGTTTTCTCGAGAAGGGGCGCCTCAGGCCCACGCGTATAGCTCAACATCGGCCCAATCCGCCGATTCTACACCATGGTCGATACCCGGCGGCGGGGCGAGCGGCGCCGCCGTTCGGCCTATGCCGCCTGCTTCCCGTCGATCAGATCGGCCACGAATTTCAGGCTGGGTTCCACCAAGCCCCAGGCGTTCGCCCAAAAGCAAAGGTCGATGCACCACCACTCGATGTTGGGAACCCTGAGCAACTGCGGGGCGAGGCCCTTGAAGTCGATATAGCCTTCGCCGAACGGCCGGTGCGTGCTCGTTTCGTCTCCATGGAGTGTCCCGTCGGCGTCGATCAGGTGGATGTGGCCGATCCGGCCTTCGAGTTTCTTCAGGAATTCCGGAACGCCGCCCGGCAGCGTCTCCTTGGCGCCATGCTGCCGCGCCCCCACCACGCCGCACATGTAGGCGTGGGACGTATCAAACATCACCTTGAAGTTCGGGTGCCCGACTTTCTCGTGCATCGCGACGACTTCTGACGGCTTGTTGAACACGAATCCCGGCTCGAACTCCCAAACCATCCGGATGCCGCCCCGCTGCGCGATTTCGGCAGCCTCCGACCACAGTGACGCGACGCGCGCGAATGCGGTCTGATAATCGGCGTCGGCGATCGATCCGGGCGCCGCGACGCTGTCGACGCGAATCGCCGGACTGCCGATGTCGGCGCACATCTCCACGTTTCGCCGGAACACCTCGAGATACTCGCCGCGATTGCCGGCTACGACGGGGTTCACGCTCGTAAGGTCGGCGGCATACCCCGAAACGCCCAGCTTGAGTTCCTTGAGCAACCGCACCACCTCGCGCCGGGACTCCTTCGTCGGGTACCGGTCCAGGGTAATGTGCGGGGGGAACCCGCAAATCTCGATACCGTCGTATCCGGCTTCGGACAGGCGCCGGGCGGTTTGATCGAAAGGAATTGGATTGTCCGCGTAAGGACCGAACGAAAACGCCCAACTTCCAAGAGAGATCTTCATCACGTTTCCTTTAGTTTGTCGCGTCCGGCTAAGCGCTGACCGGCTTCACCCGCACCCAGCGATCCGTCTTGCACGCCTCCAGGACCGCATCCAGAACGACCTGGCACTTTAGGCCGTCATCAAAGTCCGGTTTCATTGGCTGGCCGGCCGCGACCGCGCTCAGCAGGTCGGCCGCCTGATTGCCAAACGTGTGCTCGTAGCCGATGGCGCAACCCGGAACCCACCAGTGCTTCATGTACGGGTGAATCTCCTCCCACACCGAGATCTGGCGCCAACCCTGAACGTGCTTGGGTTCGCGCGAATCGAAATACCACAACCGGCTCATGTCCTCGAGATTGAAGTACAGGCTGCCGTGCTCGCCGTTGATCTCGAATATATTGCCATTCTTGCGGCCGTTTGCAAAACGGGTGGCCTCGAAGTGGCCGATGGCGCCGTTGGCGTACTTGCAGACGAAGATCGCAGCATCTTCAATCTCCACCTTCGCGCTGCCACCCTCCGGCCGCTCCCGCTCACCGACGAAAATCCTGCTGGTTCCGGCGACCGCCTCGATCTCGCCGGCCAGGTAGTTGGAGATGTCGACGACATGCGACAGCAGGTCGCCGGTGACACCCGAGCCCGCTACGTCCTTGTCCATGCGCCAGACCAGCGGGACGGACGGGTCCAG
>JAEHDI010000500.1 GCA_016880505.1 Bryobacterales bacterium
GGCCGCGAAGCGGCCTACAGCGGTAAGGTGATCGAGTGGGACGCCGCGATGAACTCGAAGCGCGACTACACCCCGGCGAGTTACGAACTCGGCCCCGCGAAGATGCCCGACGTGGTGAATCCGAAGGAGTATAGGTTTTACTAGGGGGAGCGGCCGGGGCGGTGACTGAGTTTCCCGGAGCAGCATGCAGCGTCGACATGTCACTTCGACAGTGGGGGCGTGATACGGCCAAGTGAGAACGAAAGGCACCGACCATCGCGGCAGGCTGGCTGTGAACCCAGGCCGCGAGATGAAGGAGACTTGTAGGTGAGTATGGTTCCGATCCAACCGTTTCGTGTGCAGTTGTTGGCTGAGATCATGGAGATTGAATCTCAGATCGGAAAATTACAGTCTCGCGTGAGTATCACGGAATTTCGGAATGATCCCGACAGTGCCGTGGTGTTCATTGGACCTCGCCACTATTGGACGCAGCTGCCGACTTCGGAGCGTGACTTTCAGGCCCAACTTCTGAGGAGGTACCGACGATGGTTTGAGCTGTTCTCGCGCTGCTATGCCGCCCACACCAGCGACCTCAAGAGGAAGATTGAGGAGCTTGACAAGTTCGTCACAGAAGCCATCGAACTGTCCAATGGATGGAATGTCGCAGGGAGCCACGAAAAGAACAGGCGGAATCTAAGCGAGAAGCTGAGCTTGTGCCGAGATCTGCTTGACGCATCGGGGAGCACGAATCTGCGCCTGGCTGTTGTGGCTGACACAAATGCACTGCTCACCAGTGCTGACCCAACAAGCTATCGGCGAATCGCTGGTTGCGATGAATTCGAATTCGTCCTCGTCCCAACGGTATTGTCAGAGCTCGATCAGATTAAGGTCGGCCGACGGGACAGGGACTTGGGGCAGAAGGCGCAGAAAGTCATCCAGCGTTTGAAGGGATACCGAGTCCAAGGATCGGTCCGAAACGGCGTCGCCGTGGATCGCACTATCAATGTTCGGATGATCCCGACCGAGCCCCGCATTTGCTGAACTTCCGAACTGGCTCGATGCGAACAACCACGACGACCGCATCATTGGCAGCATGCTGGAAATACAATTCTCTGACCTCGACACCGCAGTCCTCCTGGTGACAAACGACCTCAATCTCCAGAACAAAGCTGAGATGGCGTTCCTGCCGTGGTCGGAGCCGCCCGAAGGCCCTGCTTGAACTAAGCCTCTTGGGCCGTACTGCCTGTCATCCGGCCGTACAGTCGCCAGGCTTCCTTTTGCCCGGCCCACGCAACGTGTTCAAGCCAAGAGGGCGGACCGAGCGTTTTACGGCCAAATGACGTGTTCAGCAACGCTGCCCGCCTGCCAAGGTTCCGGTATCGCCGTTCTCCGGGATTTTGCGTGCCAAACCATCGGTAGCAGGGCTCAGGGCGAGCTTGAGCCCCCACATCTGGATGTCTGCCGTCGACTTCCGTTACCTGCCCGGCAGGAAGAAAGAGGGCCTGCTCACATTCGCCGAAGGCATCTTCGATGTCTTCATTACTTTCGACGTTTCAAATTCGAAGCGGCGGAAGCTGTCCGGTCATCAGACCGCAGTCATTGCGCTCACAGAGAAATCGAATCGTCTCGAGGACCTCGGGCCACTTGGCGGCAAGATACTCGAAGCCCTGAGAACGATCGAACCCGGCCAAATCATTCACGTTGCGGGATAGATCCGGAATACGCTTCGGCGCGTCATGCAAACCGGGTATGCGCACGAGTTGGCCGGTTCCGGTCCGGGCAACAGGGAGCCATATCATACGGGAAACCGCACGGAGCTTGAGACCATGGACCCCGCTCGAGTTCGTGCGAAGTTCGGAATGGATTATCTCGCCAACGAACGCACCTTCAAGATGGGCATTGACCAGCACTTTACCAGCGAGACAGCGGGACGATTCCCGATCGGCTTGCATGAGAATCTGCACTTTGGTGATAACATGATGTCCATGCCGGAATCGAAGAGTCTCTACGCCCGGCTGGGGGGGTACGACGCAATTGCTGCGGTATCGGAGAACCTCGTCGGTCGGTTGATGGCGGATCAAAGGTTAGGCCGCTTCTGGGCCCATCGCGGTGAGGACGGGCTGAAGCGCGAACTGCAACTTCTGGTCAATTTCCTGTGCAACGTCACCGGCGGCCCTATGGTTTATACGGGACGCGACATGAAAATCACGCACAAGGGCATGCGCATCGACGAACAGGACTGGAAGGCGTTCCTCGGATACCTCAACGCCACGTTGGATCACTTTGGCCTCGCCGGAGAGGATCGTGAAGCCGTCGTGAGCTTTGTCGAGAGTACTAAGGGTGACATCGTAGAAGTCTAGCGGATAGCGGTCGAAAATCGGAGCCAGCGCAACGAGCTAAGTCTGCGATCCGTAGATGTGGCTCTTGGCCATGGCGCAGATCGTGAGTGGACATCTTCGATGTCTTCACTCCTTTCGACGTTTCAGATTCGGCGGAAGGTTGCAGGCCGGCTCCCCGTTGGCAGTATGTCTGCCGACATCACCTGCGGCGAATGGGATAGTCCGGCCTGTCGCCACCGGACATGCCGAAGTATTCGGCAGTGCGGGGGATGTGAAAGACGTAAAGGTTGTAGGCTCGCGATCCGGAAGTAATCGGCTTATCCGTTGTGATTGTGTACTCGTTCCCGCCTGTGCGCCACGTCATCGTGGTCCCACGGATTTCACCCGCCTTTTGCATCCCGAGGTCCGGACGCCGTGCGAGCGAGAAGACAAAGCGTCCGTGTCCGGGGATATCAACCCAGACCGCGTGTCCCGAGACGCTGCCGCCCAGGGATGAGACTGCCGCTTTTCCATCGACACTCAACTCCGGGAAACTTATGTCGATGGTCGCGTCTTCAGGGCCGAAGTCGCGTGCGGGTCCGGCCACGTGGACCACCTGCCGTTCGTTGCCTCTTATAGTGAGGTAATCCGTCACCTTCTGCCCCGTGGAAGGGTTGACGAAGAGATCGAGGGCTACAGTCTCACCGGCACGGACCTCCACCGTGACCGGCCCACCGGGCAGCGGCAGCGAAGTCCAGTTTGAAACCTTGCTGAAGATCTCACTCATCTTCTGCGGCGTGATCGTCAGCGGAGCAAACCGGAGCCGGTACCGGCTGTCGGCGAGCGGCTCCACTACCAGGTCATATCCGAAATAGGCTTTGGTTTCGAAGTTGCACAGGTGCCGCTTAATCACATTTTTCTCAGTGAGCGTGCCGCCGCCGTGCATATGAATCGGCGGCGATCCGGGCTCCAGCCGGGTCTCATAGCTCACAAAGACGCCGTTACTGCTGGCGTTGCCACTCATCAGCGGAGCGCCGTAAGCGGAGAGCGAAAACAGGATCAGGCTAACGAGTTTCATTGACCATCCTCACGATTCTCGGTTGAAACTGCTTGACCTGCTCAAAATCAGACAAGCTGGCCGCCGGAGGCCGGACCGCGCGATACGCAACAAAGATCAGAAGGCAGAGTGTGGCCAGCGCGACCGGAACCGGCACCCGGATCTCCCCCGAGAGCAGCCATCGGAATGGGGTCCATCGGCGGCGGAATACGCGCGCGCGCAATGTTTCCGGAGCGGGTGGCGCTTGCCACGCCCGCAGCATCGATCTCAATTCATCGTCCGTCATGGTTTACACTCCTGAGCGGCTCCAGCATCCGCCGCAGATTGCTGCGGGCACGGTGCAGCCGCGCCTTCACAGCCCCGACCTCAGCGGCGACTGCACGAGCCGCTTCCTCCAGCGTCAGGCCTTCATACTCAATCAGGATCAGTACCTCGCGCTGCAGGGGCGGCAAGGATTGAACGGCATGCGCCACCTTCTCGTCCACGCGACAATCGCTGGACGGTGGGTCCACCGCGAATGCCTCGTCGTCGAGCGAGGTCCAACGCCCTTCCGCGCGCCATCGCTTCAGGATCAAATTGCGCGCAACGCCGAGCAGCCATGCGCGAATGGGTCCGCGCGTGCCGTCATAATGCCCCGGTGACTTGAGCAATTGCAGAAAGCAGTCCTGAGCGATGTCCTCAGCCGTTTCGGGCGAGCCGGTCATCCGCCAAGCGAAGCCGTATACCGCGTCTCTGTTGCCTTCGAAGATCGATTGGAGCTCGGCGCTGGTCATGGCTCACTTCTTATTACCACGAGGGCTCGAAAAGGATACGGAGCCGATCCATGCTCCGGGCTGGGTCGCTGTCTAGCCTGTCTTGCCAGATTCGCCGGCGGGGTGAGGCTGTTCAGCCAGAACCGGCAGATCGCTATGGGAGCATCTTTCAACCGGCGATGATTCTCCATACAATGGAGAACGACTGGTTCGAGCCATGGCTGGAGCCAATACCGTTCGACCCTACCGCTGGCTAGCGCTGTATTACGACCGGGTCTTTTCGTTCGCCCGCTCCTGGGGTAAGGCACCGCGCATGCATGTGCTCGGCCGGCTTCTGCCCCTCGTGGAGTCCGCCTGCGATCTGGCTTGCGGCACGGGATCAACCGCGGTGACGTTGGCCCGCCGGGGAATCAAGACGTTCGGTGTGGACCTCTCCCCAACAATGTGCCGCCTCGCCCGGGAGAAGGCTCGCCGGGTTCGCGTGCCCTTGCGGGTGCTCCGCGCCGACATGCGGGCATTCCGGCTTCCGGAGCCCGTCGACTTGGTGCTGTGCGAGTTCGACGCCCTCAACCATGTCCCGAGGAAGACGGACCTGGCGAAAGTCACCAAAGCCGTTGCGCGAGCATTGCGGCCCGGCGGTATCTTCTATTTCGATGTCAACAACCGCGCAGCCTTCAAGGGAGTCTGGCCGCTCACCTGGTACATCGAGAAACCCGGCGTGGCCGTCGTGATGCACGGCGGTTGTGATCGCTCCGGGGAACGGGCGTGGAGCGACGTCGAGTGGTTTATCCGAGACGGAGGCCGCTGGCGGCGGCGACATGAGCACGTCGAAGAGGTCTGCTGGACCGCATCCGAGATCCGCAGCGCCCTGCGCGATGCGGGCTTCGACACAATTCGCGCATGGGACGCCGCTCCGTTGTTAACGAATGATCCGAGCATCCGGCCGGGCTACCGCACGTTTTACCTGGCGCGGAAACAGAAAACTGGGGACTGACTCACGAAGAAATGGGGACAGACAGCCATTTCGCAACAACAGCGAAATGGAAGTCAGTCCCCATTTCTTCCGCGGGCGTGCTGGCTTAGCCGACTTCGGAGTTCACCGCCTGGATCAGCCCTTTGACGTAACCGTAGCCGAAGGCAAACGCTTGCAGGCCGCCCGTGTCGCCGGGATGGTGCGGCATGTGATCGGGACAGATCGATCCGGCGAATTGCGTGTCCCGCAGGATACGCATGACCTTGAAGAAGTCCATCTCGCCTTCGTCGGGATAGACTTCCTCGAAGTCGTGGAGCCCGCCGCGGATGTTGCGCATGTGGACCTGGTGAAGTTTCCCACGCTCACCCAGGTATTGCACGATGGGAAGGATCTCCGCATTCGGCTTCTTCAATCCCTCGGCGGCCGTTCCGAGGCACAATTGAAACCCGTTGTACGGACTGTCAACGATCGCTTCGTACCGCTTAATCGCCTCGAAAACCGAGGGCGAATCCC
>JAEHDI010000054.1 GCA_016880505.1 Bryobacterales bacterium
AATCAGGGACAATTTCCATCGAAGTCGGCGCCGCCACCTCGAAGATGCCGTAGACAACGGGCTCGAGACCGGTTTCGCTTGAGGCTCTGACCTCATGTCCGCCCGATAGGGCGCCAAAGCCGTTGGTGGACATCAAGTCGGTCAATGATCGCGCAGAGAAGAAGTTGATGTGCTCTATGCTGAACTGCTGGAAGGGCGCGCCGCGGAACATACTAAAGCGGGCAGCGTCGGGCACCTCCACATAAACGCGGCCCGAGGGCGTAAGCAACTGCCTTATTTGATGTAACGCTCCCGCAAGATCGTGAATGTGCTCCAGCACGGCCACCATAATGACGAAATCGGTCTCCTCCAGTTCCGGCATGTCGCTGAGGGCGCCTGTCAGCACGGGGATGCCATGGACTCGTCTGGCGTACTCGGTACAGGCGGGTGACGGATCAAGTCCGAGAACGTTCCTGAACCCCATCTCTCGCAAGGCAGCCAACAGGCCTCCCGTTGAACACCCGATCTCCAGAATCCGGGAATCACGCGACGGGATGCCCCGACGGATAGCTTCCGCGGTTCGCAGAAACCGTTTGCTGTCGAAGCTGGATTCTCTGCCATCACGGATCGAGTTCTCATACTTTGACAAGTCCCTGTAGTAGAGATCAAGCGATGCCTGTGACGGGATGCCGTCCGCGTACACGAAACCGCACGAGGTGCAGACCACGACGTCGTAGCCGTCAAGCGCCGCCGCCCCTACAACGGCGGTGAATCTCTGCTGAAACAGCACACGGCGGCCCTCGCTGCTGCATACGGCACAGAGGCGGCTGCTAGAAATCGCATCGTCACTGGATCGCTTCATGCTGCGCCCCTACTCTCGTCGGAGCCGCCACTCCGGGACGGAGTAGCAAACAAGCTCCCACCCGTCAGCCTCATGCTGCCGCAAATACAGCCTGGAGTTCGGCTCAAGCTCGCGAATCATCAAAGGAATACGCCAAAGATCGCTTTGTCGGTGATATAAGCAGACGACCATAATCGGCTGATCCCGCCGGATCACTTGCTGAGCCCCCTCGATCGTTTCAAGCTCAGCGCCTTCAATATCCATCTTGATCAGTGTCGGACGTTCATCCGCCAGGGCTTGATCGAGAGTGACACAATCGACCTCCAGGGAGCCTTCGTTGGACACTGCGGCTTCCTCTGACGCGCTAGCAGAAAATAGAACCCTTGCTGCGGCGCGGCCCGTAGCGCATCTTTTTGTCACGACACGCGCGCCCAGCTTAAGGTCTTCGAACACACACCTCTCGAGAGCAGCGAAACTTACAGGGTCCGGTTCGAAGGCGATAATTCGCCTGAACTGCCCGCGGGACCACGCAGTGAACTCGCGCACGGTGTCTCCGTTGTAGGCACCACAATCCACAAAGCACTCAGCAATTGACGGCTCGTAGAGCCCTTCTGGAAAGTACCGGCCGGAAGCGGATGGTCGCGGCGCCACCGAAAAATCACCCGTCAATTGGAGACTGACGTGTGACAGAAGCAGGCGCCTTGACTCGCTGTCGGAAAACAGCCCGAAGGCTCGACGAATCTCATGAGCTTGTCGGATGATGTTACTGGGGGCGTCCCACAGATAGTAAGGAAGAAACACCGAAGAATGCTTCCAGAACAACCAAACGAACGGGAGGACGGTACGGCAGCCGAGCTGCCGGAGCTGGTCAAAAACCTGTTGGACGTTTCCGTGTGGATTCCAGATCGACACTACGAAAGCGCCCTCGACACCAAACCTGCTGGCTGCATCCTCCGGTCGCAGGACGGGAACACCGTCGACCGAACGGCCCCAGAGAGCAGCGCTGTTGTCTGTGAATGCCGCGGGTTCGGTTCCGAGCTTTCTCAGGTCGCGGAGGATTCTGCGACCCAGCTTTCCTGCTCCGAAGAGGATGAGGGGCCGCCCGGACCGCCCGCAGGCAACGTCAAACTGGCTCTCTTGGCGTCCTCGTGTCTCTTCTTCCGTCTCGTTCAGAATCTCCGTCAGGGTCGCATCGGTCACGATGATATCCTCTAGGCAGTCTGACTCTTCCCACCCGCTGTGTCGATGCCGCGGCGGTAGATGAGTTCGCGAAGTGATTCGATGCTGGCGTAAGGGCTGTCGATCGCATCGATCACAATGGGTTGGTCGGCGCTCACGGGTTTCAGCAGGACCTCACCCCGCATTAGCTCGCGGCAGGAGATCTGGCCCTTCTGAATGGGAATGGCGAGGTATACGTCCTCATCGCTCAGAATATGACCCTCTGGCAAGTCACGCCGAGCATAAACGCCGCGGACCAGTGAATCCAGGTATGTAACCTCCCTCTGTGTCGGTATACGCTTCTGCGTCCCGGCCGACCCGCACATCGCCTTCGCCTTGTGAAACGCCTTAAACCAGGTGTCGATCTGTTCGGGCAAAGAACAGTAGGGCGTGACCGTGACGCCGCCGTCCCGGATGTCGATATGTCGCTCGAAAGTTCGGGCGCCTTTCGCGTATGCGATGAGCATAGACGACGTCCAGTCGTGATACTCATGCGTTGAGAAGCCGATGGTGTGGGAAGGGTATCGCGCTCGGAGGAAGTCGATCTGGTTCATCTCGAGTTCCCAATCCTCCGTGGGGTATAGAGACACACAATGGTTGATTGCCAGCGGGATGTTCCGGTTCTGGAAGAAAGTCACCAGGTCATCCAGGTCTTTCAGCGAGGAGCCGCCAGTGGAGACGATAGCAGGCTTCTTCGTCTTTCCGATTTTCTCGATTAAGAACCAGTCGTTCAGATCGGAGCTGGCGATCTTAATGATCGGGATTCCCAGATCGCAACAGAGGTCCACCGAGTCCTCGTCGAAAGGCGTCGCCATCGGTGTGCAGCCGCTCTGGCGGATGGCTTTGACCAGCGTGGCGAAACCTTCCGGAACCAGTTTCGTGTCTTCAGTCTTCTTCACATACCGGATGTCGGACCGGGCCCGAAAGTCCTTGTGTATAAACGTGTCTACGCTACGAAGCTGGAGTTTGATGGCTGCGCGCACATTATTGAAGCGCACGATTTGAGAGAAGGCCGTTACGATCTTAAGCCCGCGGTCCACGCTGCCCCAATGATTGTTGGCCATCTCCAGCACGAACAACTCATCGAAAATATCCCGGTCAATCATTTCCTTCTCCATCAGCCAGAAAGATGGCCAGCAGTTCCTTGAAATCCTCCACCTGGCGGCAGCCGGGCTGCCCGGCAGGGACTCTGTCCGCGCCATATCCGTGAAGCATGATCGCCGCCCGCATCCCCGCGTGGGTGGCACCCTCAACGTCCTCAGGTGCAT
>JAEHDI010000055.1 GCA_016880505.1 Bryobacterales bacterium
AAACAAGTTTATGGTTTAGGCGAAACCGTTCTTTTGAATGGATGGCGAACATGCGGATTTCCTCCAGCACCTTGAGGCTCAGGTTGTGGGCGTCGTCGACGATCAGCACGATCTGCTTTTGCTGGAGGAACTGATCGACGAGAAAGGTGTTGAGCATGTCGAGTAGCTCGACCTTTTTCGCGTTGAATGGATTCAATCCGAATTCGACCAACACCGCCTGTAGAAACTCGACCTCATCGAGCTGGGTCTGGAACACCTTTGCGACGACGACGCTCTCGTTCAGTTCCGAGAGGAGTTTTTGGATCAGCGTCGTCTTCCCGCAGCCGATTTCCCCGGTGATGACAACGAAGCCCTCGCGATTCCACACGGTATAGTCCATGTAGACCTTGGCGCGGCTGTGGGGGTCGCTCATGAAAAGGAAATCGCTGTCCGGCGTCAGCCGGAACGGCTGGGTGGAGAGTCCGAAATGCTCTAGATACATGATTCGATTACCGCCTGGATTGAATCTCGAATGTATGTCCGAAGGTGTATCCGAGGAGCAGCATCGCTCTTCGGTTCACATAGCTGATTCCCGGCGCAGTGCTGTCGCGTCTCACCAAATTGCCCACCACCGTGACCGTCAGACTCTGATTCAATCTGTACTCCAGGGTTGCGAGGTAGTTGCGATCGACGTCCTGCCGCAGTGGTGCGTCCGGCGTCGTAGGATCTACGCTCAGGGTCAGGTAATCACGCTTGGAATAGTCAAAGAACCCACTGAAGCGTATCGCGCCGGAATGAATCCAACTCAGATAGAGTCTACCCCCTTTCTCTTCGTAGTCCTGTTCCAAGGTCGCGAAATTGACCTTGCGTCCCGAAGCCAGCAGAGTGTACTGGAAACGGCCGCCTTGGTTCAGGAAGGCTGCGGTCCCCAGCTTGCTGTGGTAGAGATCCGCAGTGGCCAAGCCCTGAATGATTACGACCCCAGGGTCCGTCGGGATCCCTGCCACGGTGACCCCCCGGAGCAGATCGCTGTAGGTGTCCGAGATCTCGTCCGAATACGATATGCGGACCGTCACGTCTGGACCGAAAGCCTTGAGCAAGGTCAGGCGTCCGATATTTCCGTCCAGCGTCTGCCCGCCACCATATTGCTTGACATGAGTCCGCCCGAGGTCGAGCGTCGCCCCGCTGCCCGCATACAGCGATTCGTACCGCCCGTACCCGTTTACCTGAACGACGTCAGGGTAAGGCGTGGCTTGCGGCTCGAAGAACATGCGCGTCGCTTCAAAGTTCAGGGTTAGCTTGGACTGCGGCGACAACAGGTGCAGCCCTCGCAGATAGCCTCCGTAGCGGTGGTTGTCGGTTACGCTGTTCTCGATATCGAATCGGCCGTATCTGCCGCCGACCACCAAAGAATTGACGCTGTCGAGTGCAAAGGTGAGATCGGGTCCCGTGCTGAAGGTGTTGGACTTGGTTCGGTTGCTGGGCGTGTTCGGGGCGGTGAGACTAAGCTGGACTTCGCGAAAAGTGTCTTCCAGCGTCCAGGCGGCGCGTTGCGGCGCTATTGTCCACAGCGCAGCCCCGTCGAGGTACCAGGTTGTGTCGTCGGGGAACGTGTGCTTCGTAAAGTGTCGGTGTTCGACCTGCACCAGCGCCCGCGCGCTCAGGTCGCGGTTGTCCTCCCGCAGGTTGACCGCCCCCATCAGCGACTCGTACAGCTCGGAGTGCGGGTCGTTAGTGGTGCGGAACATATTGCTCTCATAGGTTGCGGAAAGCCCGACGCCATAGTCGATCTGTGCGGCCAGAGCCGGCCACGTGCAGGCGAGACCCAGCGCCATCCAACACCAAGCCTTCGAACGATGGCCCAGGCGATCAGCGCAGGGCTCGGCCTCGCCCGTGGGCAATCGTGCCCTGGGCCTGAGCCGGGCGGCGCGGCCAGCTCTTTCGACGCCTCCCGGCATTCCCGTCAACGCATCCGCGGGATGCGCGGCTCTTCGTTGAAGACGATGCCAAGCAGTTTCTTGTCCTCGATAGCGCCGACGCAGTTGGCTATTTGCGTGTTTGTGGATCGCCCATAACGGGCCACGACCAGCACGTAATCGGCGAGGTCGGCAAGAATGCGGCTGTCGGCAATTCTCGACAGCGGAGGGCCATCCAGAATGATGAAACGCTCCTGGTACCGCCGTCGCACCGCATCCATGAACTGTTTCATCTTCTTCGATGTAAAGAGTTCCCCCGGAGCCTCGTGCCGTTTCCCAGCCGTAATCAGGCGATAGCGCGCGATGCCTAGAGGCTGGATGATCTTCTCCACGTCGAGCGCCGGGTTTTCGAGGTAGTCCGCCATCCCGGGCACCGAGTCGTTGCGGAGGAGCTCGTGGACGCTCGGGTTTGCGAGATTGCAGTCGATCAGCAGGGCGGTTTTTCCCACGTCAAAGGCAAATGCCGCCGCAAGATTCCGAGACACGAAGCTGCCCCCGCATCCCCGACTCACCGAAGCGACGAGGATTATTGCGTTTTGGCCCTGGCTCTGCTGAATGATCTTGGTTCGCAGGTCGCGGAATACTTGGACCGCTGGGTC
>JAEHDI010000501.1 GCA_016880505.1 Bryobacterales bacterium
CGGCCGGGACATACGGCGTGGAGGCCGACAGTGACAAGGCCATCTTCCCGGCAGTCCGGCTGGAAGTTGTCATCGGGCACGCGGAGAAGATCAAATTCCGGCTCCCGTGGATCATCCCAGGACTTGGTTCCACGAACATCGCCAAAAACAACTGGGAAGGCTTGGCCATCGGCTCGGCACTGGCCGGTACGGGCCTCACCATCGGCGAGAATGTCGCGGGCATGGATCCCGAGGCCGTGATCAAAAA
This sequence comes from Bryobacterales bacterium, assembly GCA_016880505.1. Classification (GTDB taxonomy): domain Bacteria; phylum Acidobacteriota; class Terriglobia; order Bryobacterales; family Bryobacteraceae; genus JAEHDI01. Next base: position 248 of record JAEHDI010000501.1, read on the forward strand.
CGGCCGCGTGGTGGACACCGTGGACCTGAAGCGCCGGGTCTCTCTCTACAAGGACTACCAGCGGGACGGGTACGGCGCGATCATCGTGCAGGCGAACATCGAAGATACACGGCTGGGTGTGCACGAGTATGCCATTGAGAAGCTGGGTGTTGAGTGCGTGGAGCTGAAATGGGGCCAGGGCGCGAAGAACATCGGCGGCGAGGTCAAGGTCGGGTCTCTGAAGAAGGCTCAGATGCTGCACCAGCGCGGCTACATTGTGCTTCCCGATCCGACGAACGCGGCGGTGATCCGGGCCTTCGAGCGAGGAGCGTTCAAGGAGTTCGAGCGGCATTCACGCGTGGGCATGGTGACGGAAGAGTCATTTGCGAAGAGGGTGGAAGAGCTCCGCAAGGCGGGGGCGCGGCACATATTCTTGAAGACCGGCGCCTATCGTCCAGTCGACCTGTTGCGTGCGATCGCATTTAGCTCGAAGTATAAGCTGGACCTACTGACGGTGGATGCAGCGGGCGGCGGAACCGGCATGAGCCCCTGGCGCATGATGAACGAGTGGGGCGTGCCGCCTGTGGAGCTCCACTCGCTGCTGTACCGGTATGCGAAGCGGCTCGCCGATGCGGGGAAATACGTCCCCGCGCTGGCGGTGGCTGGAGGATTCACGTTCGAGGATCAGATATTCAAGGGACTGGCGCTGGGCGCGCCCTTCGTGAAGCTGGTGGGGATGGCCCGCGCTCCGATCGCCGCGGCGATGGTCGGGAAGACCATCGGCCGGGCGATTGAAGAGGGTCAGTTACCTGTCTATGTCGAGCGTTTCGGGAGTTCACGGGACGAGATCTTCGTGACTGCCAGTACGCTGCGCCAGGAGGTGGGCGATGAGGTGTTCGAGACGCTGCCGACCGGCGCCCTGGGTCTTTATACTTACTACGAACGACTGGCCCAGGGCCTGCGCCAGCTCATGGCAGGCAGCCGCAAGTTCGGAGTGGAGTACATCAGCCGCGATGATGTCGCCGCCCTGACTCGGGAGGCAGCAGAGATCAGCGGAATCCAGTATGTGATGGACGTTGACAAGGCGGAGGTGGAAGAGCTTCTGGGTGAACTGGCGTAGTCCACCGTGGCAACCAACCCTTACGGCCGCGTGGGAGGCGCGTCCTGCTCCTCTTTGAGCCGCTGAATCGTAGTGCGAAGCCAGGTTTTGACGGCATCTTCGAGACGGGCCTGATCTCCTTCGAGGGAGTGCACGGTCTCACCCGCGTCGTTCAACGGAATGAAGTGACAGGGATTGACCTCATTCTTTCGTTCGGGGGGCACCCAGCGCATCAGCATGCAATCGTCGTCGCACCTTGGTTCCCGGCCACGTACGATCCAGTGATTGATGCAGACGAGCGACTGGCGGAACATCGGGTTTTCGTGTCTGGGTTCGCCGGCCGGTAGACCGTAGCCGCCGCCCTCGATCAGGTCAAGTTCCGCTTCGAAAAGCTTGATGAACTCGTCTAAGTCGCCGGACACGCTCTACCGCCTCCCCTCCGTTGGCCTCATTGTATCTCCAAACGCAGGGAACCTTCCAGCAAAACGAAGGACGACCAGGCTTGTGCGCCATCGGTCCTTCTCAAGACCTGAGCAGGCTAAATCGCTTCGACCTCCAGGCCGAACACCTTGGCGATCATCTCCGCTTCTACGCGGTTGTGGCCGGTCATGAGCAGGTAGTGATGGGACACCAGCCGGTCCATCAGCTTGTGTCCATCGCGCACCCTGAGCACAGCCCCATTCCGGCAGTGCGATTCCGGGTACTGCGCGTAATCCTCCAGCGTGCCCTCCAGAAGCGTCATTCGTTCCAGCCTCGGGTCGAGTTTGGCCAGGGTCATGTCGCCAAGAGGCAAGCGGGCGTCAATGGCGGTGGCATTGTCGTCCACGATAGCGAGCACTTTCGGCCGGAGAGTCCATTCGGTGGCGAAAGACTGTGGCAGCACGCCCAGATACCCACAATGCGCCACCAATACACAATTCTCTGGCGCCTCCTTGTCGGGAAAACTCGGTATCCGCTCATGTTTCAGGGCGGCTTGCCCGACGACAAACGGATAGAGGTTCGTCATCATGATCGGCACGTCAAGCGAGTTGTGCAGGATGTACATGGTGAGCATCGACATCGTATCGGCCTCGCAACCCCAGATCAGGCGCCGCTCTTCGTAAAGCAGGTTCCAGGCCAGGCATGGTGTCGTGTCAGAGACGTGCGACTCGTTCAAACAGTTGATGCCGACCGACCGGATACTCGGGTCCCGGTCAAGCTCGCGCTTCACCGCAATGTAGAGCTTGGCGGCGCTCAGCAGAGGGCGCGAGGTGAGGTCCCCGGTCGGAAACCGTCGACTCTTGAGTACCTCGTCGGCTTCAGTGTCGGGGATCTCCTTTGCTTGCTGCCCCAACTCCCGGAAGCTCTTCTTCACGATGGCTACGCCGAACTTGTCTTTGATGCGACGGGAACACTCGTCCTCCCACCAGTAGAAACGCTTGAAGATCTCCGCCTGGAATCCTTCGCCGGGATTATCCTGGTAAACCAGAAACTTGCTTTCGGCGAGCTGCCTCTTTACGGCAAGCGCCCGGCAGACTTTTCTGGCCTGTTGGACACTGTACGGAGCGATCGTAGTGACACCTTCCGCGCGGAGGTAGCCGGCAATCTCCCAATCCCACATGGACAACGTTCCGAATTCCGATGTGATCAGCAGGATCGGCACGTTGATACTCCGAAAATCTTCGAGCCGTCTATAGGCCTCCCCCAGCACTTCCGGAAAAAGCACGGCGTCTGCCTCCGGAAGCGCCGACCCAAGAGAAACCGGGTCCAGAATGTCAGCGTGCTCCCGCAGCAGGTCACGCAGCGCACCGAGTTGACGGGTGAATTCTTTACTTTGGCCGGTGCTGAAATGGACCGGTACCAGACGTGCTTTCATGTTCCCTCCTCTCGTTGTCCGCGATGCACCCAGCCTCACTACACCGAGGCTGCGATCTTTTTCAGCTCCGCGACGCTCTTCTTCACTGCTTCATCCTCGCCACCGGCGTAATCCGGGTGTAGGAAATCGATTTCGACCGCAAGAAAACCCTCATAACCTGCTTCCTTCAGCATCCGCGCGAGCCTCAGGTTGTCGACAAGGCCGTCGCCAACCGGTGTTGAAGAGAAGAAGAACCATTCGTCAGCCGGGACACCCTTCTGCACCTTCAAGTCTTTGATATGGGTCGCATAGACATACTTCGCCAGCTTCGCCATGCCCTTTACCGGATCGTCCAGGAGGCGAAGGAAATTGCCTGTGTCGAAGTTGACGCCGAGATAGGGTGAACCAACGGCAGTGAGCAGTTGCAGCATTTCATCGGCAGTGAAATCGATGTGGTTTTCGACCGCCATTCTGATGCCGAAATCCTCGGCAACCTTGACCGCCTCGCGGAACATCGCCGTGAGGCGTTCGATCTGCGGCCCGTGCGGCTCATTTCGATACATGAGGCTGCTTCCTACGACGCGCATGACGTCGGCCCCGACGTTCCGGGCGTGCCTGAAGCTTCGGATCATTTCTTCGTAAGCCCTAGTGTTCCGACCACCCTCGAGCCCATCCGGGTGTCCCCACGCATAGACACGGGCCATCTTGCGGTCGTCGAGGACATCCTTGATATGGTTCAGATAGGCCGCATCCTTGTTCGGAATGAAACACGATTCGAGCGACACGCCGTCTACCTCGAGTTCGTGGGCTCGGTCGAGAAAATCCTCCAGCGTCATCGCCGCCGGCGGCTTCTCCTGTTGCGGATAGACCTCTCCGAAAAAACGGTGATAGCAATAACTGTCGATTCCGACTTCCATAGGCTCCGCACCCATAGCAACTATAATTGCAGGGGGCAGGCTACCGCAAAGTGATGAAGAACCCCTTTGTACTCGGAGTCGATCTCGGCACTACGGCCACAAAGGCTGCCCTCTATCGGCTGGATGGCTCCATGATTTCTGAGGGCCGAGCCGAAGTCCCGTTGCACTGTCCCGAGCCTGGCTTCGTGGAGCAGAACAGCGAGGATTTTTACGCCTCGGCTGCGTGTGCGATTCGGGAGTGTCTCTCCCTCTGCTCGGTGGCACCGGAAACCGTAGCGGGCCTGGCGTTCGGCAGCCAGATGGCCGGCGTCGGAACAATTGATGAGGATTTCCTTCCCGCTACACGGTTTGACTCGTGGCTGGACATGCGCTGCCGGCCTTACATCGAGCAACTGGACCGCGACCACGGCGACACAATCACCCGCCTGACGGGATGCCCGCCAACCTGCGACCACGGGCCGAAAATCCTCTGGTGGATGCACGAGCGCCCAAAGGATTACCAGCGGATAGCCAAGTTCGTCATGCCGTCCTGCTACGTCGCAGGCCGCGCCGCTGGTCTGAAAGCGGAAGACGCCTTTATTGACTACACCTTCCTGCATTTCACCTGTCTGAGCGATGCCCAGCGCGGGTTGTGGTCGGACGACTTGTGCGCCCTGATGGGAGTCGATCCATCCCGGCTACCCCGCATCGTGGCGCCATGGGAGGTGATTGGCGAGTTGCGGCCCGAAGCGGCCAAGGACTTTGGACTTGCGCCGGGCATTCCGCTGGCCGCCGGCGCCGGTGACACCGCGGCGGGAGCCTTGGGGGCTGGTGTAGTGAACCCCGGGATGCTCCTGGATACGGCCGGCACAGCGTCGGTGCTCGCTTGTTGCACGGACCGCTTCGTGGCCGATCGCGAGAATCGCGCCCTGCTGACAATGCGTTCCGTCGTCCCTGGCGTTTGGAACCCGCTCGCTTATGTCGGTGGCGGTGGTCTGACGCTTCCGTGGTTCCGGGACAATTTCTTGGCCATCGCGGGCGAACGGGAACCAAGCTCGGATGAAGACTTCAACCAAATGTTTGACTTGGCTTCCACCGCGCCCCCCGGATGCGACGGCTTGCTGTTCTGCCCTCATCTTGGGGGTCGCATCTGTCCGGCCGCGCCCAAGATGCGAGGCGTCTGGGTCGGCTTCTCCTGGGGACACGAGAAGAAGCACTTCTTCCGCGCCATTGCGGAGAGCATCGGCTACGAATACGTCTACTATCTGCGGATCCTGCGGGAGCTCCTCAGTGACCTGCGTCTGGAAGAGGCCCGTGTGATTGGAGGTGGGGCAAAAAGTGGGGTCTGGAACCAGATGAAGGCGGATATCCTCCAGGTGCCTTTCCGGAGAGTGCTGCGCGCGGAGAGCGCCACTTGGGGCTGCGCTCTGATCGCCGCAAAGGCGGC
>JAEHDI010000502.1 GCA_016880505.1 Bryobacterales bacterium
CTCGTGGGTGTTCGTGTGTCTTCGGTCGGGTTCGGGACGCTGTTTGGACCGCACTAAAGATCGGAAACGGTCCGCCGTGCTGCATGAAAGCCCTTACCCTCACCGCAATCGTCAAAACAGCAATGAATCTGTCCGCTCCCGTCGCCGGCGGGTACGTACGGACGGATTACGGGCGCGGCGGACGCGACCGCAGCCCAGCGCTGGCGCACTCTGATATCATTCAATCGGCGGATGGTTCCCAGATGGCTGGAGAACCTTGTGGACACTGGGAGCAGCGGAGGACCAGCTGGGCCAGTAGGTATGATGGGTGCTCGACTGAATCGTCTGCTCCTGATAGCCGCCGCCGGAGTCCCGGTTCTCGCCGCCGAGGCGAAGCGCCCTCAATTCTCCGACATCGCCGCCCGGTCGAAGTTCGCCTACGTTTCGAACAACGATTTCAAGTCCGGTTCCCGCAAGTACTTCCCGCAGCCGATGTGCGGCGGTGTCGCGATCTTCGACTATGACGGCGACGGCAAGATGGACATCTTCTTCACCAACGGCGCGAAACTGCCGGAGCTGAAGAAGACCGGCCCTGCTTTCTACAACTGCCTGCTGAGGAACAAGGGCGACGGCACGTTCGAGGATACGACCGAGAAGGCCGGCATCACGGGCGCGCAGATGGACTTCAGCTACGGCGTCGCGGCGGGCGACTACGACAACGACGGTGATCCCGACCTGTTCATCGCGAACACGGGTAAGAACACGCTGTACCGGAACAACGGCGACGGGATGTTCAGCGACGTCACCGACGAGTCAGGCATCGGTGGCAAGCCCGCGCACACGCTGAGTGTGGCGGCTGCGTGGTTCGATTACGACCGCGACGGCTTCCTGGACCTGCTGGTCTCGAACTACACGCTGTGGACCCCGGTGGAGTGCGGCCCCGGCGTGACCGGACCGTGCGATCACCGGTGCGTGATGGGGGATCGCACGTTTTACTGCGACCCCCGCCGGTATCCGAGCGTGCCCCACCGCCTGTATCGCAACCTCGGGAACGGCAAGTTCAAAGACGTTACGAAGGAATCGAAGTTTGAGGAATCGCCCGGCAAGGGGATGGGGATCTCGGTCGCCGATTTCAACGACGACGGGCTGCCGGACGCGTTCGTGGCCAACGACACCGACCCGAATTTCCTGTTCATCAACAACGGCGACGGGACGTTCGAAGAAGCCGGCCTGCGGCTCGGAGTGGCCTATGACGACAACGCCGCGACCGTTTCGTCGATGGGCTGCGATGCCAAAGACTTTGATAACGACGGCCGGGTGGACATCTTCTACAACAACCTGATGGGCCAGATCTGGGCGCTGTTCCGAAACCATGGCAACTCGTTCCGCTATTCCTCGGCGGTGTACGAGATCCGGAAGCTCAGCCGCACGCGTTCCGGCTGGAGCAACGGGTTCATCGATTACAACAACGACGGCTGGAAAGACATTTACTCGGCCAACGGCGACGTGGACAATGTGGTCGCGGACGCGGCGCAGCACGACACGATGTTCGAGTTCGACGGCTGGAAGTTCGCGGACGTCTCGGGCGAGATGGGCAAGGATTTCCTGCGCGTCGGATTCCAGCGCGGCTCGGCGTTCGGCGACCTGAACGACGACGGGTGGATAGACCTGGTGGTCACGTCGCTCAACGAGCGGCCGCGGATCCTGCTGAACTCGGGCGGAAACGGGAACCACTGGCTGATGCTGGAGCTGCGCGGCCGCCACAGCGATCGCGACGCGATCGGGGCGAAGGTCAAGGTGACGCTCGAATCCGGCCGCGCGCTGTACAACCACGTCGCGGTGAGCGTCGGTTTCATGTCGTCGAGCGACAGGCGGGTCCACTTCGGGCTGGGCGCGGAGACCACGATCCGGACGGTCGAGATCGCATGGCCGCGTGGCGCGCGCCAGACACTTACCGGCGTGAAGGCGGACCGGCTGGTGAAGGTCGAGGAGCCGCTGCCGGCTCGTCCGCCTGTAGGATCTGGTCCGCGCGAACGTCCTTGAGAACCTGCCGTGCGCCGCCCGGCCAGCGACTCTCGACCTCGGCGATGCACGCGGCGTCGCCGAGGCCGAAGTGGACGCGGTGGTCGCTGGACGCGACGTAACCGCTGCTAGTCGGAGCGAGCGAGTACCGCCTTCGTCCCTTTTCGTCCGTGATGCGTACGGAGGCTCCCAGCCCCATCCGGTTGCTGCTCGCCGTTCAACTGGAACAGGATCCAGTGGTTCGAGTTCTCGGACAGGTTGCGGAAGATTTTCGCCGGGCCTCCGAGGACCAGGACCACAGGGTCGACGCGTCCGTCGTTGTCGAGGTCGGCGAGAGCGAGTCCGCGACGCGGGGCGGATTGGTCGAAATCCGGTCGAGCGAGTGCGCTCACGTCGCGGCGTTCGAGACACGACAATGGAGTGCGGCCCGCGCAAGGAGGGCCTGCGCCGCAGGCTACTGAATCAGCGGAACATGGACGAGTGGCAAAAGAAGCGGTCCAAACAGTCGAGTTTTCGATCAGGGCACGAGAAAAGCGAACGCCGAGGAATGGGGCCGGGGCTTGGTGGCCTCGCCCTGAGAGCCAAAGCGCTCTGTGGTTAGGCGTTGTCCCTGGACGCGGCACGATCGAGTCCTCGTTGCCGCGTGGAACGTTGTTCAAAACTGTCTTAAGGGCTTTTTGGCATAGCTTCAGGCAACAGCCTGAGGTTTGGGGCTGCCTCCTCACGGCTACTGGCTTGGCAGGCGCGTCTGACCGAGGCGACACTCGTGTGGAGTCTCCGGGCGATTTGGCCCCAACTCTTCCCTTCGGCCCGCAGTTGCACGGCGGCCGACCGGTCGAAAACCGCTCTGGGCCTCCCTATGGATTTGCCGGACTTGGTCCCATGTCTGCGGGCGTACGCAATGCCGGCTGCGACTCGATCCCGGATTACCGATCGCTCGAGCTCTGCCATGGCGGCAATGATGGTGAACATGGCCTTCCCCATGGGTGTCGAGGTGTCCAGGGCCTCCTGATGTGAGACGAAGTCGATCCCGAGGCTGCGGAACTCCTCCAGTGCGCCGACGAGTTGCTTGACGCTGCGGGCGAAGCGGTCAAAGCGCCAGACGACGACCACGTCGAACTCCCGGCGCCGGGCGTCGCGCATCAGTGACTCGAGTCCTGGTCGCCGTTCCTTCGCTCCACTCGCCCGGTCTGAATACAGCCGCTGAAGAGTCCAGCCACGGGCGGTGACCATCTCACGGAGAGGCTGCTCCTGAACTTCGGGATTCTGATCGAAACTGACGACGTCACCCTCCCGCGACTTGCGGGCTGTGGAGACACGGACGTAGAGGGCTGACCTCTTCATGTGCGCCTCCGGCACCGCCGCGACTGGGCATTGCGAAAGGTAATCTCGGCCTGCCAAGCCCGTGGTTCGAAGCGCTGGAGCGAGACGATAGCGGAAGTTGCTGCGGCCAATGGCGTTGCCGACCGCCGAGCCGAGGTGGGGACCATGTGACACCGGGCCGCTCTGGGGCGCGGTTGGGTGACTGACCGGGGGTGCGCCGTTGCGGGTTCCGTCATGGCAAGTCGCCCCCGGTTGTATGCGTCGGTCGCCTTCCGTTTTTCCGTAGCGCCCACCGTCGTTC
>JAEHDI010000503.1 GCA_016880505.1 Bryobacterales bacterium
ATCCTCACCCACAGCTATCAGCAATTGCGGGCGCATCCCGCGGCGGTAGGCGCGTTCAACGGCATTGTGGCGGCAGCGGTCGGAATGATGGCCGCGGCGGCGTGGCTCCTGATCCGTTCGCAGGCGGCCGGGAGCTCCCGGCTGCGGCCGTGGGTGTTTGTCGCCGCAGCGCTCATCCTGTCGCTCGGCTTCTCGTTGTCACCGATTCCAGTACTGGCGCTGGCGGCGATTACGGGTTTGCTTTGGCCGGAACCGGGCAAACGATGAACGTTGTCATCCTCTACCTGATTCTGCTGAAGGCAACGATGACCTCGTTCAGCGGCCTTGCATCTCTGCCCATGCTGAGGAACGACCTAGTAGTCCAGCATCGCGTGCTCACGGACCGTGAATTGAACACCGCGGTGGCGGTCGGAAGCATGGGGCCCGGACCACTCGGGTTGTACGTCGTCAGCGTAGGATACTTCGTGTCGGGTGTTCCCGGCGCCTTCGCGGGCATGCTTGCACTAATGACGCCTGCGTTCCTGATCGTGCCGATGGTCCGTCACTTTGGGCGTCGAGCGGACCATCCGCGGGCGAAACAGGTGATTCAGAGCGTGACGCTCGCCGCGGCAGGACTGATCCTCTCTGCAAGCGTCCCCCTCGCCCGGGACGCGATTACCGGCGTCGTGCCGGCGCTCCTCGCAGGAGCAGTGTTTGTACTCATGGTCGCGACACGGATCGACACCGTTTGGATGATCGTCGGTTCCGCTGCCGCCGGTCTCCTGTGGCAGGTCGTCCAGTGAGTTCGATATACTTGCGGAGTCAAACGCGGAGACACAACCCGCTATGTCCGATCTTCGGTTGGGTGACGTCATTGACGACTATTGCATCAAGTGCCGCCGTCTCACAAATCACGCGATCGTCTCGCTGTTGAACGGCGAGCCGGCAAAGGTGCGCTGCCGGACCTGCTACAACGACCACGACTACCGCCACGAGAAGGCTCCCCCGTCCAAGAAAGAATTGAAAAAAGCGGCCCTCTTTAAGGAGGTACTCTCATCGGTGGATCCGACGGAGGGGGAAACCGAAAAACGGCAGAAGGACAAGCCCACGGAGGGCGAAAGCTAGCCCGTCAGGCTAACCCTTACCGAGTTCCCGGCGCAGGTCCTCGATCACCTGTTCTCGCTCCTTCGCGTCAAGCTGCTTTTCCAACCTCCGCAGCGCCAAACCGACGACGTCGCGGTGGTGCAGTTTGGATCCAAAGCCGGCCTTCTCGGAAAGTTGCAGCCAGATGTCATGGAGCCGGTCGAGGTCCTCGGGCCACAACCGAGGCGGGTGCGGACCGAGGTTCACGTAGATGGACGGCCGGTCGGGACTGATCACCTCGAGGGAAAAGGCGTGCTTCGGCTCGGGCAACCTTTCCCAGGCAAGACCGATCAGCCTCGCCAGTTCCTCCGAATCCATTCGCGCGGACACGCCGGTCACAAGGCGGGAGGCTTGCAGTTTTGACGCGGTCTGTACCATCGCATCGAAAGGATCGACGGCTGGCACCACCAGCAAATCCACCGGCTTACCTTCTTTCTCCGCCATGGACACCACGGCCGTGAAAAGCTCCTTCTCGTAAGAGCTGAAGATCTGGTTTGCGGCAAGGCCGTACTCGCCGGCGCCGGCCGTCACGGGACGCACCGTCATCACGACGATGTCGTGCCGCCGCAGATTCGTCTTTTCGAGAACCTTCTGGAGGTGGACCATCCGGCTGTAATCACGGACCGCTACGAGGACGCAGCCCGGCCTGGCCTCGATTGTCTCCGCCGTCACCTGCGGCTGGATCTCGAGATTGAACTCCTCCAGACCCAATTTGTGTACGGCGCTCCGTTTCCGCCGGTTGAGATACTCCGACACTGTGAAGACCACGAAAACCAGCACCGTAAAGGACACGCCGTAGATGGTAGCGATGCGTTTGGAGAACAGGTTAGCGACAGCCACGAAGAACAGAACGAGCGTCGTCATGGCCAGTCCAACCGGCCATTCCCGGCCTCCGATGTGGAAATTCAGCGGCGTCTTATACTCCTGGTCATGTCTCTGGAAGCGAAGGACCAGCACGCCCAGGCCTTTCAGGGAGAAACTCCAGACGACACCGAAGGCGTAAGCCTCACCAAGGAGGTAGACATCACCGCGGCTGGCGATGATTGTCAGCAATTGAAACAGCGTGATCAAGTTGACGATGCGATACGTGGTGCCGAACCGGTGGTGAGGTTTGCGGAACCATTCCACCAGGACGCCGTCCTCCGCGACGCGGTTGAGCACGCCGTTGGCGCCGATCATCGACGTATTGACCGCTCCGGACAAAATCAGTGTTCCGACGATAACGACGAACACGTGGAATCCAAGGCGCAACAGATACGGTCCCGCCAGGCTCATCGCCAGTCCGCCGATCATGTTGTCGTAGTAGTTCTTTCTGATCTCGTCCGGGATGATCGTGACCGCAAACAGCGTGACGATTCCGGTGGAGAATACGGCATAGGTGCAGACGATATTCGCGGTGCGTTTCAGATTCTTCAGTTTTGGAGAAGCGATTTCGCGGTAGATCTGCGCCAGTGTCTCGAAGCCGCTCATCGCCAGGAAGGAGTGGCCGAAGGCGATCATGATGGCGACAAGCGGGATCTGCGGCCAGATCGTATCGTGGAACCAGCCGAGCGACTCCTCTGTGAAGTGCAGGTTCGCAGGTGTGGGCGGCGGCGGCAGATCCACCCTGTCTTTCAGCAGCAAGGTGATCGGACACCAAACGAGCAGCAGAACCACCATCACGGTGGTGATCTGCATAATGCGGAGCGCTTTCGTGCTGGACTCGTGGATCCCTTTGACGTTGCTCCACCAGAAGTAGATCGTGACGGCGACACCGAACACCGCGGCAAACAAGTGCGGGTCCACACGGTAGGGCTGATTCAGAAGCCCGGCAATCTCGTTCAGGAGGTGGCCCAGATACTGGCCCGCCGTCACCGAACTGATCGGCCCGGTGAGAATGTAGTCGAACACCAGCGCCGAAACCGAGAGCTTCGCCATCACCGGTCCCATGCTGTCGCGGACGACGACATACACGCCGCCGCGCACGAACATGCTGCAACTCTCCATATAGATGGAGCGGACCGCGAAGCTGAACAGCATGACGCCGAGCACGAACCACGGCGCCGACTCGCCGATCGCCCTTTCGGCAATGCCGCCGGCATAGAAAGATGACGAAGCGAGATCGCTCAGAACGATGGCGGCACCGCGCCAGAACGAGATAAACGATAACGCTACAGTCGTCGCAACTACGATCTTTGGTTGAGGAGCCGGCTGACCGGCCTGGCTGGACATACGTAGGATCTCAGGGAACCCAATCGCTTATTCTACGATCATGGCCGTGCCGGATACCAGCGCGGGCGCCTTGGCGAAGCGCACTGTTGCGATGCTACAGAAGAGAGGCCACCGGGCGTATCTTGTGGGCGGGTGTGTCCGCGACCTGCTGCTGGGGCGCGAGCCGAAAGATTACGACGTTGCCACCAGCGCCCGGCCCGAGGAGATCCTCGCCTTGTTCCCGAACTCGCGCCAGGTGGGCGCGCATTTCGGCGTGATGCTGGTAGCAGAAGCCGACACGCAGGTCGAGGTGGCCACCTTCCGCAGTGACCAGGCCTACCGGGACGGGCGCCGCCCTGTCTCGGTCGACTTCGAGACGGATCCGCGCCGGGACGTCTTGCGCCGCGACTTTACCATCAACGCCCTGCTGCTCGACCCCGGGACTGGCGAGGTGCTCGACCTCGTCGGCGGCCGGCCCGACCTGGACGCGGGGTGTGTCCGGGCGATCGGAGATCCCGAGATTCGCTTTGGCGAAGATCACCTGCGGATGCTCCGCGCCGTCCGCTTCGCAGCCACACTGGGATTCGCGATCGAGCCCGGAACCATGGATGCGATCCGGCGGCTGCGTTCCTTGATACGGCGGGTCTCCGCGGAACGGGTTCGCGACGAACTCACACGCATCCTCGTCGAAGGTGACGCCCGGCGTGGTTTTGAACTGTTGGATGATTCGGGCCTGCTGGCGGAGATCCTGCCGGAAGTTGCGGCGATGAAGGGCGTCGCTCAGCCGCCTGAGTTCCATCCCGAGGGTGACGTCTGGACTCACACGCTGCTGATGCTCGGCGCGATGCGGAACCCTACCGTGACGCTCGCGCTCGGCGTCCTGCTGCATGACGTAGGCAAGCCGCCCACTTTTCGTATCGAGGAGCGTATCCGCTTCGACGGCCACGTGGAAGTGGGGGCCAGAATGGCCGTGGAGATCCTTTCGCGCCTGCGGTTCTCGGCGGAGGAGATCCGGCGGGTGGAGGCGCTCGTGGCAAACCATCTGCGCTTCATGGAAGTACGCCGCATGCGCGAGAGTACCCTTAAGCGGTTCCTCCGGCAGGAGCATTTTGACGAACACTTGGAATTGCACCGGTTGGATTGCGCCGGCAGCCACCGGCGGCTGGACAATTATGAATTCGTCAGGTCGAAACTCTCGGGACTAAAGACAGAGGAGCTGAAGCCGCCCCGGCTACTGACGGGGCGTGATCTGATCGCGGCAGGCTATCACCCTGGTCCTGCGTTTCACCAGATGCTCGCCGAAATCGAAGACGCTCAACTGGAATCTCGAATCCGTACGCGGGACGACGCGCTTGCGCTCGTGCGGTCTCTCTTCGACCCTCCGGACGGCCGCCCTAGGCAGGCTTGTACGTGAAGACCATATACAGCACCAGGGCCACGATCGAAAAGATGGCGGAGGCAGCGACGAACTCCAGAAAGATCACCTTCCGCTCTTCCGGATCGGACCTCTGCCGCCTGGTAAGGTCCAGCATCTGGCAACCCTCCTTACACAGCCTTTGGTCACAAATTTAAACCCGGACGGCGAGCGTGTCAAGGCGGTGCACCGTTCCCGGGCATTGCCATTCCTAACGGACGGTGACTTTTCCAAGAAGGTAGCGCCGCTGGCCGTCCTCACCGGGAAGGGGTAGGGCTATTCTCGGTGTTCCACTCCTGGATCCGACTGATACATAGACGTCGTACGCCCCAGCCTTCAGGATGTGGTCCGGTGGCAGCCGGAACTCGATCATCGGCCTGGAAGCCTGACTGTCGAGCGAGTAGCCTTCGACCTCACGCCCCACGCGCTGAGCCTCGTCCGGAGGACCTACCGGGAGTGTCCGCATATCGAACTCCTCGTCCACGAAAACGCCGACAATCCCGCCCTTCGCGTCTTTCAGCGTGATGGCCGGGTGGCCTCCGGGATAGCACGGAGCGACCCCGGCGTTGCGCCAGCGGTACCCGACCGACATGGTTCCGCCCGCCTTCACCTCCTCGGGCCATGACGCCTCCAGCAAATCGAGCCGGTATCCCAGACGGCGGTTGATTCTGTCGATGAGGGCTCGATTGTCCTTCAGGAACACCTTCGGGTACCCGTGGACGGACAGCAGGCTGGCGTGATGAGCCTCCACGGCCTTCAGGTAGAGGCTGCCATCCCCCCAATTGCCGCGTTCCCGCATGTAGCTGTAGTGCGCGGATTCGAGGATCACAGGCACTCGGGGCCAGAACCAGTCCGCCATGTAGGCGTGGTACCAGGCCTTGTCGCCAGGGTGCACAATGATGCTGTCGTCGCGGAACGTCAAGCCGAGGCGCCGGGCGTAGTCCAGAGTCTCGATTCCCCTGCCCTGGAGAGAGAAATCGTCATTGGCGGCGAGCAGGGTCTGCTTGAAGTGTTTTTTGTAAAGATCGATATGCGTGCGGATCGTAGCGGCGGAGTACGGAAGGAGCGAGCCGCTGTAGGTGTGCCCTTCGCCCCAGACGCCAAGTGTCCCGACGTCGACGAATGCCACTTCCGGGTTTCCGTCGTACCTCGCCGCGGCTGCGGCAAGGAATCGGTCCAACTTGGCCAGAAATACCGGATCGTCAAAGTCCGGCTCCCAAATGAAACCGTCCGGGACGATCCCCTTCCTCGGATCGACAAAGTGCCCCTTCGCTCCGGCCTTGCGGACCCATTCCGGCGTCGCATAAGGCTGGTCCTTTCCGGACTCGCTGGCAGTGAACCGGAAGGCCACCTGCTTACCCTTCGCAATCCAGCGCTGCGCCGGCGTGTCCACCACCGACCAGTTGAACTTGCTTTCCTCCGGCTCGACGTGGGACCACGCTAGCCTCAAGTAAATGACGCCGACACCCGGAAACTCATCGACGGTGTCGGACGGTTCCAGATCGACACCATAATTCTGAATGCTGTTGTCATAGTGGTGGAAGACCCAGCCCATTCCGGGGTTGGTGAGGCCGGCTCCGGTATCCTGCGGCTTCACGACAACCCGACTCTGCGAGAAGGCGGCTGCGCACGACAACGCGGCCGCGAACAAAAAAGGAACTGCCGGTCCTGTTTTCATTTCACGGTGATTTTACCGAGAAGATATCGCCGTTGGCCATCTTCCGCGGCAAGAGGCAATGCGATCTTCGGCGTACCAGTCCGTGTGCCGACCGATACAAACAGGTCGTACGTCCCTGGCTTCAGGATGTTGGTTGGAGGAAGCCGGAAGCCGATCAGCGGCCGGGACGCCTGCGAGACTGCCTTGACCTCACGTCCCACCGGGTGCGCCTGTCCGGGCGCTCCGACCGGCAACGATCGCATATCGAACTCTTCGTCCACGAAGACCCCGGCAATGCCACCCTTCGCGTCTTTCAGCGTGATGGCCGGATGACCGCCCGGGTAACATGGAGCGACTCCGGCGTTGCGCCATCGGTACCCGACGGCCATCGAACTACCGCCTTTGACCTCTTCCGGCCAGGATGCTTCCAGCAATTGCAGGCGATAGCCCAGCCTCATGTTGATCTTGTCGATCAGGGGACGAGCCTCCTTAAGGAACTCGCGCGGGTACCAGTGAACGGTCGCCCAACTCGCGTGGTAATCCTCGACGGCGTTGAGGTAGCGGCTCCCGTCCTTCCAGGTACCTTCGTCGCGGGACGGACCGTAGTGCTCGGACTCCAGCACCACGGGGAGTTCCGGCCAGAATACCGGCGCTATGTAGGCCCGGTGGTACGCTTTGTCGCCGGGCTGGACCAGGATGCTGTCGTCCCGAAGAGTCATCCCGTGCTGCCGGGCGTAGTGCAGCACTTCGAGTCCCCTGCCCTGGTGCGCCAGGTCGTCATTCGCTGCGATCAGCGTTTTCTTGAAATACCTCGCGTGGAGGTCGATGTGTTTGCGTACGGTATCCGGGGAGAAGGGCAACATGCTGCTCGCAAACGTGTGCCCCTCGCCCCAGACGCCGATCGATCCGATGTCGATGAATGCTACCTCCGGGTTGCCGTCGTACCGGGCTGCCGCCGCGGCCAGGAAGTGACCCAGTTTCTCGATGAACACAGGGTCGTCATAGTCGGGTTCCCACCACGGGCCATCCGCAACCACTCCCTTGCCAGGCACAAAGTGGTAACCTTTTGCGCCTGCTTTCCGGACCCATTCCGGAGTCGCGTACGGCTGATTACGGTCGGATTCGGAGCAACTGAAGCGGAACGCCACCTGTTTGCCCTTGGCGATCCACCGCTGCGCGGGCGTATCGACGATGGACCAGTTGAACTTCCCTTCTTCCGGCTCGATGTACGACCAGGCCAGCCGGAGGTAGACGGCGCTGGCGCCCGGGAACTCCTCCACTGTGTCGGTCGGCTCGAGCTCGAGTCCGTACTTGGTGATGTTGTTGTCGTAGTGGTGAAACACCCAGCCCATGTCCGGGTTCACGAGCGCGGCTCCCGTGTCCCGGGGCTGCACGACGGCGCGCCTCTCCTCGGAGAAACCGCTTGTGGAAAGTAGTAAGAACGCGAAGAATGCAAAGCAGACCCTGATCATGAGCGCAAATTCCTCCCCCACAGCATACGCCCTCGACCGGCGGATGAGTGAGAGCCTTTGCTGGAGGTGCGCACTATTCATACGAGGAGGAGTCGCATGTCCGCCGGAAGTCTGGCCACACGGCTCACCGTTCTGTGTGGACTCTTTGCCGCGATCTCGGCCGCCGGCGAATCCGGAGCACGAGCCGCTTATGTCGGAGGTACGGTCGCCGGCGTCGGCAACCGGGTTCAGGGCCTCATCCTGACGACCGACGATAACCGCTTCTATTTCGAAGCCAAGGCCATGACGGTTCAGGTCCCGTACGAGAACATCAATCTGCTCGAGTACGGGCAGAAGGCCAGCCGGCGTTATGCCATGGCGATCGTCATCTCTCCCATGTTGCTGTTGAGTAAGAAGAGGAGCCATTTCCTCACGGTCGGCTTCACCGACGAGCAGGGGAAACAACAGGCACTCGTATTTCAGTTGGACAAGAATGACGTTCGGGCAGTGCTGGCTGGCCTGGAAGCAAGAACCGGACTTAAAGTGCAGCATCAAGACGACGAGGCGCGAAAGGGAAAGGGGTAGGCGTCGAAATGAAACTCGTGATGCTAGCCGCGGTCGTGGCCGTATTTGCCGGGGGTGCGCAGGCGCCTCTTCCGGAGAGACTCCCCAGCCGCCGTGACAGCCCCGAGCAGGCGACGCTCGTCCGCATCCTCTCCGTACGCCGGGTTTACGTGGACCGATTCGGGGGAGGCGATACCGCCCAGCAGCTCCGGGACATGATTATCAGTAGCTTGCTGGCGACCAAGCTTTTCGTGATCACCGAAAACGAGGCGCGCGCCGATGCTTTTCTGCGGGGCTCCGCCGAGGACCTCATCTTCACCGACACGTTTTCCTCGAGCGAGAGCCTGAATGCCCGCGCTTCCCTCAGCACAGGCACCGATCCCGACAAAACCTCTTCCGATCGCCGCAGCCGGTACGGGGGCGTGACTGTCGGCGAGAGCGAATCCACTCGAACCGCAGAGCGAAAGCACGAGGCTGTGGCGTCCGTCCGGCTCGTAGACAAGGACGGCGACGTGCTGTGGTCCACGACGCAAGAGAGCCGGGGCGGAAAATTCAGGGGCGCGAGTGCGGATGTCGCCGAGCGGATCGCCAAACAACTGGCCAGCGATTACGAAAGAGCCCGCCTGCTGCGGAATCTGCCGGAAAACTAAAGACTTAAAGGCCTTGAAAAAAATTTTGAAAAAAGTCTAGACAAACGGATGCGGTTGTCTGTATAATCGGGACAACTAAATGCTATTACTTTAGCATCCCCGGCGACGAG
>JAEHDI010000504.1 GCA_016880505.1 Bryobacterales bacterium
CGAGCCGGAGGCACTCACGAGCGGCGAGGACTCCTATAGCAGCGCCGCGTTCCGGCCGGACGGGAAGGCGCTGTACATGAAGCACGACCGGGCGTACAGCAGCGGGATGAAACTGTACACGCTGACGAGGCTCGCCATGCTTGCCTGGCCGGCCTCGGCCGGTGCGAAGCCCAGGATCCTGACCGAAGGATGGGATCGTTCGGTGGACAGCTTCCGTTTTGCGCCCGACAGCAGGACGGTCTACATCACCGCCGAGGAGCACGGGCACGACAAGCTGTTCGTCACGCCGGCTGAAGGCGGCGAGGTGAAGCCGCACCACGATGTAACGGTGGGGGGCTACAGCGGGCTTTCGACTCCGTCCAAGGCGGCAGAGACCTTGCTGGTTGGGAACTGGTTTTCCACGACGAACCCTCCGGAGGTCGTTCGCATCGACCCCGCGAACGGAAGCCGGACGGCGCTCACGCATTTCAACGACGAGCGGGTGGCCGAAATCGACTGGCAGCCGGTGCGGGAGTTCTGGTTCACGTCGAAGGAAGGCACGCGGATTCACAACATGGTCGTACTGCCGCCGGCCTTCGACGAGTCGAAGAAGTATCCGCTGATGGTGTTCATGCACGGCGGCCCGCACAACCAGTGGAAAGACCAGTTCTTCCTTCGGTGGAACTTCCAGTACATCGCCTCGCCCGGGTATGTCGTGCTGATGACGAACTACACCGGGTCGAGCGGCTTCGGGGAGGAATTCGCCGCGGCTATCAACAAAGACCCTCTCCGAAGGCCGGCTGCCGAAATCAATCAGGCCGCGGACGAGGCGATCCGCCGGTTCCCGTTCATCGACGCGAAACGACAGGTGGCCGGCGGTGCCAGCTACGGTGGTTATCTCGCGAACTGGATGGAAGCGACCACGGACCGCTATCTCACGCTGTTCAACCACGCCGGGCTGACGAACAACGAGTCGATGTGGGGGACCACCGACGGATCGTACTACTGGGAGCGCAAGAACGGCAGTCCGGTATGGGAAGGAGGTGGCTTCTGGCAGAGCCAGAACCCGCTCCGGTTCGCCGCGCAGTACAAAACTCCGATGCTGGTCACGCACGGCGAGGGCGACTATCGCGTGCCGGTTTCACAGGGCTTCGAGATCTTCAAGCTGCTCCAACGCCGCGGCGTTCCGAGCAAGTTGATCCTCTTCCCGGAGGAGAACCACTGGATACTGAAAGGCGAGAACAACCGCTATTTCTTCCGGGAACTCTTCGCATGGCTCGAGAAGTACACGGGCATCGGCCTGAAAGAACCCAACGCGAGTTCGAACTGAAATTAGAAAGAATCGATTGATGAGACTCTTTTGTTTGACCTGCACTGGAGGACTGCTTGCTACGCTGCTCGCCTCCGGCATGGCGGCCGAGCCATTGAACCTCATCCCAGCGCCCCGATCGGTGAACCACGGCGCGGGGGCGTATGTGTTGCGATCTCCCGTCCGGATTTCGGTAATGTCCGGATCTGAGGATGACCGCTTTGCCGCGGGTTTGTTCGCCCGAGAGTTGAAAGAGGTTCACGGGCTGGAGGCGACCGTCGTTTCGCAGCCTGGCGGTGCGGTGTTGATCGGCCGCACAGGCACGCCGGCGATCGATGCCGAGATTGCGCGGAGAAAGCTGGACGTCTCGGCGCTGCAACATTCGGAAAGCTACCTGCTGGATGCGGGCGCAAATGGAGTGCTGGTGGCCGCGAAGACGGCGGAGGGCATCTATTACGGCGTCCAGACGCTGCGGCAACTCGCCGGCACGGGTGGGCGCGTGCCGCACGTGCGTATCGCCGACTGGCCAGCTTTGCGTTACCGCGCGTTGTCGATCGACATCAACCGCGGTCCGCTCCTGACGGAAGAGCAGATGAAACAAGCCGTCGAGACCGCGGCCGAGTTCAAGTTCAACATGGTCTTTTTCTATCTGGAGCACGTCTTCCAGTACACCCACTCGGCCCTAGCAGCGCCCCGGGGCGGCGAGGTGACTGCCGATCTGATCCGGCGTGTCAGCGCGCACGCGCGGCGGCACCATGTAGAACTGGTTCCGCACCAGCAGTTGTTCGGACACCTGCACAACATGCTCAAGTTCGAGCTATACGCGGGCATGAGCGAGATTCCCCACGGCAGTGTGCTCTCGCCCGCGGGCGAAGGTACCTACGAGTGGATCGAGAGCGCCTCCCGACAACTGGCGGACGCTTTCCCGGGTAAGTTTCTGCTTGTGGGTAGCGATGAGACGTGGGAACTCGGCAGGGGCCGCAGCCGCGAATTGGCCGAACGCGATGGGGTTGGCGGGGTCTATCTCAAGCACCTTCAGAAAACGATCGAGATCATGCGGCCGTTGGGAAGGCGCCTGCTCTTTCCGGGCGACATCGCGCTGAAGCATCCGGAGATGATTCCGGACCTGCCGAAAGGGCTGATCGCGGTCACATGGGCCTACTCTCCGCTCGAAAACTATTCGAAGTACATCGAACCGTTCCGGAAAAGCGGAATGGACTTTATGGTCTGCACCGCCGTGCACAACTGGAACCGTCTCTTCCCCGCCTTTGCGACGACGCGCCCGAACGTGAATGTCTTCGCGCGCGACGGGAAGAACACGGGCGCGATGGGCTTGATAGCAAGCCACTGGGCGGACGACGGTGAGGCTCTGTTCAATATGACCTGGTACGGCGTGGTCTTCTCAGCCGCGGCGGCGTGGCAGGACGGCTTGGTCGACACCGAGGCGTTCGACCGATCCTTCGACTGGGCGTTCTATAGAAACCGGGACCACACGTTCGTGGGAGTCATCCGCCGGCTCGAGCAGGTGCATGAACTGTTGCGATCCGTGCGTGCGGGCGAGGCGAACAGCACCATCTATTGGACCGATCCGTTCTCCCGAGATGGTGCGGAGGTGATGCGCAGGTCGCAGCCGGTGGCGTCGAAGATGCGGCTCCTGGCCGAGGAGGCGACTCTCGATTTATTGACCCATGGGAGTAAGGCTCGCCACCATGCCGGAACCATCCGGTTCCTTGAACTCGCGGCGAAACGCATCGACTATCTCGGCATGAAGATCCAGTTTGCAAACGAGATCGGAGAG
>JAEHDI010000505.1 GCA_016880505.1 Bryobacterales bacterium
GGACCCGCAGGACGTGCCCATGAATCCACGTCTGGTCGGCAAGCCGGGGGTGGGCAAGACAACGCTCGCCTATGCTGCCGGCCGGCGCCTCGGCCGCGACGTTTACATCATGCAGGCCACGGTGGACACGCGCCCCGAGGACCTGCTTGTCACGCCGGTGATCGAAGGCGAAGGCAAACTTCGTTACGTCGCCTCGCCTCTCGTTACCGCCATGCTGAGGGGCGGTGTCGTAATCCTTGACGAAGGCAACCGGATGAGCGAGAAAAGCTGGGCCAGCCTCGCGCCGCTGCTCGACACGCGACGATACGTCGAATCCATCGTGGCCGGCATAAAGATCAAGGCGAGCCCGAATTTTCGCTTTGTCGCCACGCTCAACGACGATGCCAGCACGTTCGATCTGCCCGAATACATCCACTCGCGCCTCCAGCCGCAGATCCTGATCGACTTCCCCGAGCGCGACGAAGAGTACCAAATCCTGCGCGAGAACCTGCCCTTTGGCGAGGAACGAATTCTCCAGTACGTGACCGACTTCCTTCAGCAGGCGCACTCCGCCGACGAACGCTATACCGTCCGGGACGGCATCAACATCGCGCGCTTCGCGATGAAGCTCACCGGGCTTTCTGCGAACGGCTTCCACGAGCGCCAGGCGATCGAAACCGCCATCCTCCAGACGCTCGGTGAAGAGGCGATGCGGTATGTCGAGCGAATCTGAGCCGTCCGGCGACAATCTTCCGATCGAAGCCGGCAGCCTGCGCCGCGGCCGCCTCACATATTTTCCCGTGGCTCCCGGACGCCTCGAGTTTGCCGTTGAGCTGCGGCGCGCGCTTTTGCGCGAGAGGCCGAGGATTGTCGCCGTCGAGCTGCCCGTCACTCTGGAACAGGCCTACTTGCGCGCAGTCGGCCGCCTGCCGGAAATATCCGTCGTCGTCTACGCGGAAGAAAACGGCGAGGACGACCGCGCGATTTACGTCCCAGTGGAGCCCGCCGACCCGTTCACCGAAGCGGTCCGCACCGCACTCGAGATCGGCGCCGAGGTTGTCTTCATTGAGCCAGATTTCGGTGAAAAGCCTCATGTCCCGGACCGCTACCCGGATCCCTACTCCCTTTACTCGACGGGCCTGGAGAAGTACATCGAGGCCTACCGGCTGTTTCCCCAGCCGCGATCGGAGAAGCTGACCGCACAGGGCCGAGGCATCGCCTGGAAGCTTCAGGGCCTCAACTCAGAGGTGGCCGCATTCGTCGTTCTCTCGCTCAACAGTCTCGACCCGGTCCTCGATGCCATGGAGGAGCCCCAGGCACAGCCGATGTCCCGCCAGCGGCGTTCCGAAGTACAAGTCCTGAACCCGCATCCCGATTGCCTCGCGGAGATCACCGTCGAATACCCGTATCTGCAGTATCGCTATGAGCAGTTCCGCGTGGAAATGACCGGCGCGGTGCTCGCCGACCGCCGCCGCACCCAGTTCGCCGTCCTGCGCGACGCCGAGAAGGCTTACGAGACCGCTACAGGCGAGAGAGTGGCCCACTGGCAGCGGCGCCTGATGGCGCGCTACACCCGCAACCTGGCACTTTCCGCGGGCGACCTGACCGCGGGGCTGTTCGATATCACGGTCGCCGCGCGCTGCGTCGTCGACGACAACTACGCCTGGGACGTCTGGGAAACAGCCGGTAAGTATCCACCACAGAAAACCGCAAGCGATGTCGTCACGGTGAATCTATCCGGCGATGAGGTCTGGCTCGACACGAAGAAGATCCGCCTGCGGCGGCGTCTTCCCCGCCCCAAGCAGCGACTCCGCCCGGTGGGCCTGAAACCGCGCAAGAAGGAGAAGTTCCCCGGCGAGTGGGCGCACCAGATCGACGGCTCCGCCATCTGCTCCTATCCGCCCGAGGACCTTGTCGTGGAGAATTACGGCCGCTTTCTCCAGAAGAAAGCGAAGAGTATTCTCTCGGAGGAGCGCGTCCGCACTGAGCCTTTCACCACGTCCATCCTCGACGGTATCGACCTACGCGAGACAATCCGCAACTGGCACGAGAGCAAGATCTACGTGCGGCAGTTTGACAAGATCGCCGGCGAAGTGGGCTCGGTCGTCGTCATTTTCGACGAGGATCGCGACGATCGCTACCCATACCTGACGACCTGGCTCGGCGAGCACCAGAACGAGTCGGATATGGCCTTCTACTCGACGGACCCGTTCGGCAATCTGGTTGGTCCCGGCGTCGGGCGTGCCGAGTATGGTGGCTTTCTGATGAGCTTGCCGCCGTTGCGGATGTTCGACGTATGGGGCGATCCCGACTACGACCTTGCGCGGAACAAACCCGAACGGCTGCTGCTGGCGGGCCTCGATTATTCGGTGCACCGCCACGTCGTTTACGTCGCGGCGAAACCGCCGCGCTCGATCTTTCGCTCCATCGCCGCGCGCATGAATCGATCGATCCTCTACATCCCGATCGGGCAGCTTTCTCCGACGAAGCTGAAGAAGATCCGCGTGGTACACGTGCTCGACAGTCACGCCCGCCGCGACACGGCGAGGGAGTACATCTGGTGATCCACCGGCCCCAGGCGTGGCGCCGTTAGTTCGGCCTCGGCTTCCGGAATCCTACCGCTGTCCGGATGGCGTGCCGCGGCACCCAGGCGCCGGCAATCTTCTGGCTCTCGAACTGATACCCGGCCTCGAAGCGGAACCCGGAGTGAAGCCGCCATCGCAGGCCGACCGCGGTACGGGTCCAGGCGAGTCCGTAATCTCGAAACGCCACTTGTTCGGCGAAGAACGGCGATGCGCCATGCCGCACCTTCTCGACGTCGATGGTCTCCCGGTAGCGGTTGAAGTCCGGCAGTCCCGGAACCGAGAAATTACGCTCGCACAAAGTCAACGACTCGATCTTGATCGGGCGGTACGCCAGCAGAAGCCGCGGTGCAAGAAAAACCCGGTCTTCGGCGTGAGTGCCGCGGCCCTCCGGATCAACCCACCGCTTTAGGTAGCCGCCGCCGATGCCGAGTCGTGAACCAACGGGAAAGACAACCTGCGCGCCGAGCCGGTTGTCGAACGCGTCCGTCAGATGATTTCGGCTCCGGACCACGCCGAGAAGGTCCGCGCGGAACCATCCGGTTTCGTAAAACGTGAACTCGCTGCTATTCCAGACTTGCGGGCCGGCGGCATCGGCGGACAGACACGCCGCGAGCAAGGCAAGCGCAATAGTCGGGGAAATCCTCATCGCGAGTAACAAGCAAGAAGAATCGCATTGTAACAGGTTCCGCAAAACCACCGGGGCGCTTGCGGCCGGCCGGTCAAGGGAGGCAGGAATTCAGGCCGGTCCTTACGGGACGGGTTCGCCAGCCGAAGATTCATCGGGCACCTTCCGCTTTGCGCGCGCTCGGACCTTTCCGGCCTTGGATCGGGACGGCTCTTTAACTCCAACGATCCGCTCGATAAACAACTGCGCCTTGCGCAGCGGCTTGCGGATCGGCGCCGGCCGCACCGTCACGAGCCAGAAAACAATTCCGATCAGTGCGATCCAGACGATTGTGAGGTCTCGCTTTTTCATCGGATCCGGCTCATTTCATTCTGCACCCACCGGGTGGGCTCGATGGAGAGCCTCCGGTCGAAGAGTTCGGCTACCCACGAAATGCCAACGCAGCGAAGCTGACCACGCTTTGCTCGTCGATGTTCCACTGCTGGTAACGCAGCAGATCCGCTCGCGCCTGAGGAACGGCCTTGAGGAACGTGTATAGCGGTGACGAGCCGCACCACTTCAGGTCGTCCTGCCGATCCTGCACCCGATCCCAGAAGCCGGCGGCGTCGCCTTCTTTGACCCGCTCGATCCTCTCGTGGTCACGTTGCTCGACCGAGAGCATCTCGCCGTGTCCGGCCTGCGCCTCAAACTGGTCGCCATAACGGCGTCCCATGTGGGCGAGGTCAATTCCGAGCACCCAGAACAGCCGGTCACTTTCCCATGCCGCGATGTCACCCAGAACGCCCAGGAACCGGCGCACTTCTTCGGTATCCTCGGGGCGTCCCCCCTCGTAAATGCTCTTCGAGTAGGATCCGCAGAGGATCGGTAGAATGCGAACATCCGGGCCGAAGAGGTATTGAAGGAAGACGACCTGGAATTCGATCGAGTGTTCGACCGCGTGGCAGTAGTCCTCCATCAGAACCGACTCCGGAGCTTCAGCCGCGAGTCTGTCGACGAGCACCGTGTCGGTCCGCGCCTGGCCGAGGGGCGTGATGAACGGCTTCCGCGTCAATCCAAAGCGATCCGGGGCGCCGTAGTGTGAGGTTCCGAGGATCACGAACGTGCGGTCACGGCACTGTTCCCGCAACGCGTGGTAGGCAGCCTGATACGTCGGCCACCCGGCTTCGGGGCTGACATGCGGCGCCGCGATGCCGATGAGACTTCCCGGCTCGGGCGCAGGCTTGCCATCTTCCAGATACCGCAACAGTACCTGGCGCAGCTCACGGGGATCTTCGGGATAGGCCGAACCCTGGTGCGCCGCCTCTCGCACCGCCGCTTCGGCGAACTCACGGTGTTTTTCATCACGCAGGCGAAAGTACACTTCGTTTTCGAGAAATCCCGCTTTGCTCAGCGCTTCGACAAGTTGTTTCTGAACGTCCCCAATGCGGATTTCTCCCGTGAGCTGCACCAACGCCTCGCGCAGGTCCAGGTCGGATTGTTCGCCGTCGAAGAACGGAAGGCACTGCACGAGAATCGGCGGGACGATCAGGGTGACGTCCGAGTACTGATACGAATCTCGGATCAGGAGCCCCGGGCGGTCGGCGACCGGCGAAGGCATGAAGTCAAGGTTGGTTCTCAGACGAGGAAGTCGCGACGGCATCCATCCACCATCATAAAGAAAAAGGCCGGCCGGGCTTCCGCGCCGTTCGGTCGCGGCCGGGAAGCTGCATGCAAACCCGGCGATTCACCACAGGCGTGAGAGCTTATTCAGCATAAGATGGGGGGTATGGCCAACGTTTCCCGGCTCAGCGATTCGGAAATTCAGGCCGCTCTCAAGGGGCTGCCCGAATGGAAAGTCGTCAATGGAAAACTGCACCGCGAGTATCGTTTTCCCGACTTCGTGCACGCGTTCGGCTTCATGGCCACGGCGGCGATCGCCATCGAGGCCATGGGCCACCACCCCGAGTGGTTCAACGTCTGGAACCGCGTGACGGTCGATCTGACGACCCACGACGCCGCGGGGATCACCTCGAAGGACATCGCGCTCGCGGAGAAACTGGAGAGTATCGCCGAAAAGCTCCAATGAAAACCAGACTCTTGCTGTTGGCGGCGGCAGCGCTTGTCGCGCCGCTCTCGCCTGCGTGGGGAGTGTTTCCAGGTTCTCGCGACCTCGATGCAGCCATCGAGAAAGCGATTCAAGAAGACCAGATCCCGGGCGCCGTACTACTCGTCTCGCACCAAGGCAAAATCGTCCACCGGAAGGCGTATGGGTTCCGCTCGCTCACGCCTCGCCGCGAGAAGATGACGCTGGACACGATCTTCGACGCCGCGTCCCTGACCAAGGTTGTCGCCACGACCTCCGCGGTGATGAAGCTGTTCGAGGACGGGAAGTTGCGATTGAATGACCGTGTCACCGTGTACCTGCCCGAGTTCCAGGGAGGAAAGAGCAATATCACCGTCCGCGATCTGCTGACTCATTTCTCCGGTTTTCGGCCGGACCTCGACCTCAAGCCGGAATGGAACGGGTACGAGACGGGGATCAGGCTGGCTCTGGCGGACACGCCCGTGGCCGACGCGGGGACGCGCTTCATTTACAGCGACATCAACTTCATCCTGCTGGGCGAGATCGTCCGGCGGGTCAGCGGGAAGCCGCTACCCGAATACGTCGGAGAACACGTTTTCCGGCCGTTGGGGATGAAGGACACGATGTTCCAGCCGCCCGCCCGGCTTCGCCGGCGCATCGCGCCCACGGAGACGGTTGCCGGGCACGCGGGGCCCCTCCGGGGCGTGGTTCACGATCCTACGACCCGCTACATGGGCGGCATCGCCGGGCACGCCGGCCTGTTTACGACCGCCGACGATCTCTCGCGCTTCGCCGGCATGATGCTCGGTATGGGCAAGTCGGGGAGCCGTCGCATCTTCAGCCCGCTGGTAGTGAGAAAGTTCACCGAGCCGCAATCTCCGCCCAGCCAGCCGATCCTCCGCGGTCTGGGCTGGGACATCGATTCGCCATTCTCGGGCAACCGCGGTGAGCTGTTTCCGATCGGTTCGTACGGCCACACGGGTTTCACTGGAACCTCGCTGTGGATCGATCCAGCGACGCAAAGTTATGTGATCCTGCTTGCAAACAGCGTCCACCCGCGGCTCAGACCGCCGATCACTTCTCTTCGCTGCCGGGTGGCAACCGTGGTTGCCGCGTCATTCGACATGAAGGTCCCGGCCATCAGCATGACCGGGTACAACGAAGCACAGGCTGGTCTGCGGCGCGTTGTAGCTCGAAACGGGCAGGTGCTCACCGGGTTGGACGTCCTCGCGGCCCAGAACTTTGCGCCGCTGACGGGAAAACGCGTCGGTTTGATCACCAACCACACGGGACTCGACCGGAACGGACGGCGTAACGTCGACCTCATGCTGGAGGCCGGCATTGCCGTGAAGGCGCTGTTTTCGCCGGAGCACGGGATCGCGGGCCGTGAGGATACACCGGACGTCGGCCATGCAACGGATCCGGCCACCGGCCTCCCGATCTGGAGTCTGTATTCGGGACAAAACCGGCGCCCGAATGAAGAAATGCTGCGGGATCTGGATGTTCTGGTGTTTGACGTCCAAGATATCGGCGTTCGCTTTTACACCTACGTTTCGACGATGGGTTATGCGATGGAGGAGGCGGCCCGAGGCAAGCTCCCGTTTTATGTGCTCGACCGGCCGAATCCCCTTACTGGCATTTACGTGGAAGGACCGGTGCTCGACAAGGAACTGGAGTCGTTCATCGGCTATTTCCCGCTCCCGCTCCGGCATGGGATGACGGCCGGCGAGCTGGCGCGCCTGTTCAACGAAGAGAAGAGCATCGGCGCGGATCTCCACGTCGTGGCGATGCAGGGCTGGCAACGGGGGGACTGGTTCGACTCGACGGGGCTTGTCTGGATCGATCCCTCTCCGAATATGCGAAGCTTCAACGCAGCGCTGCTCTATCCGGGCGTAGCCCTGCTGGAGTATGCGCGCAACTACTCGGTAGGACGCGGCACGGACGCGCCGTTCGAACAGGTGGGAGCGGACTGGATTAACGGACGCGAGTTGGCGGCCGAGTTGAATTCCAAGTTTATTCCAGGCGTGCGCTTTTATCCGACACGGTTCCGTCCGGCATCATCGAACTTCGAGGGCGCGCTGATTGAGGGCGTGCGGTTCATCATCACGGACCGGGAGGCTTTTCGCGGAGAACGGTTGGGGCTGGAAATCGCCGCGGCGTTGGGAAAACTCTACCCAGGAAAGATCCGGCTAGAGGCCAACCGCGGGTTGATCGGCAGTGTCGAGACCATTGCAGCACTGGAGACGGGAGAGGAACCGCGAGAGATCCAGTGGAAAGAGGAACAAAAACTGCGAGAATTTGGTCAACTGCGGGAGAAATATCTCTTGTACCACTAGGCTGCCCAGGTGGGAGACGGAACCTCCTCCAGGCTCCGTTTCCCCACCCGATGAAAACTTTAGACCCTGTCAAGCGGCGGCTGTTCTTGAATTTGTTTCAGGCTTAGCCTTTTTGGGCGCCTGACGCGCCCGTTTTCGCGCCTCTACCATCCACGAGGGCGGTCTCCCTCTCCGCCGTCCGCGTCCGCTTGCCAATCGCTCGAGGCTCAGGATGGCCTCTTCAATCTGTTCCCGTTCCTGGCGCAATTCGGCCAGAATTTTGGCGACGTCCATCGATTTGCTCCCATGCATCGCATTCGTCCCGCGTACCTGGTTCCGAAAATGGAACAATTCCGCAGTGCGCTTACCAACTCGCACCTAGCTTTGTATCGCATTTTTCGAGGGATTTCAAGGGCATTGTTCCGATTTCAGAACAAAACGGTTCCAGGACGCAAATTTGCCCCGGAAATCCCTGCATCAGACACCGAATACATCCCTTATGCTACATCGACTTTGCGTCGTTTCCAACGGAAATAAAAGGGCAGGCCGAACAATATGAGTACTAGCCCCATTACCGATTCCCGGGGGGAATTCAGCAGGGTCGAAACGACGACGCAGACCGCACCCAACACAAACAGTACTGGTACGGTGGGATAGCCGATGGTCCGGTAAGGCCTCGATAAATGCGGTCTCTTTTTCCGCAAAACAATCACCGAGACAGCCGTCATTCCGTACATAATCCAACTGGCGAAGATGACATAGGTGAACAATTCCTCGTAACGGCCGCTGAAGACCAGGAGGGCCGCCCAGACGCTGAGTACTAAAATTGACGTACCGGGAGTCCGGTGTTTTGGGTGCACCCGTCCGAGTGGCGAGAAAAACAGGCCGTCCCGCGCCATGGCGTACGGGACGCGCGAGCCGGACAGTATTGAGCCGTTCAGTGCGGCGAATATTGACACCATTGCGGCGATACTGACCGCGCCGGCCCCGCCAGAACCGGCGATCCGGCGCATCATTTCGGCCGCTACGCGATCGCTCGAAGCCACCGCCGCCGCGGGCAGCACGTAGAAGTAGGCGAGATTCGCGAGAAGGTAGATTCCCATCACGGCAATTGTTCCCGCGATCAGCGCGATGGGAAGATTGCGTCTGGGCCGCGTGATCTCGGAAGCGACCATACTCAGGTTGTTCCAGCCATCATAGGCCCAGAGCGCCGCCACCAGGGCCGCGAAGAACCCCGCAACGCCACCGACGGCGGGGGCGGAGCTTCCGTAGTTGCCCATTGTTCCCCGCCCCCAATAGAGGCCGACAACGATGATGCCGGCCAACAGCACGACCTTAACGATGGTGACCGACACCTGGATCCCGCCGCTCAAGCGTACGCCGGCGTAGTTCACACCGGCCAGAAGCAGAATAACGGCCGCTGCGAGGAGCTGGCCGTAGCGGATCTCCAGTGGACCTCCCCCAGGCCCGACGGGCAAGGGAATGAGCGCCAGGGTTTTCTCGAGACCGGGCAGGAAATTGGCCAGATAGTAGAAAAAAGCCGTCGCCAGGGTCGCAATAGAGCCGCTTTTTGCGACCCACGTCTGGGTCCAACCAAAGACGAAACCCCAAAGTGGGCCGTACGCCTCACGCAGGTATACGTACTCGCCGCCGGCTTCGGGAAGGGCCGCCGCTAGCTCCGCGTAGCTTAGAGCTCCGAACAGCGACAGCAGGCCGCCGGCAACCCAGACCGCAAAAACAAGCTTGGTGGAGCCGACATGCAGAACCATCGCTTTCGGTACAAGAAAAATCCCGCTGCCGATGACTGTGCCGACTACAATCGCGACGGCGCTGGGCAGGCCAAGGACCCGCCGCAGCCCGTCTTCCGTGATCCGTTCAGGCATCCCTCTGCTCCCTGATGAGAAATGACGACAATAGACCGACCGCGAGCGTCGCTGACGTGCCGATCAACACGTACCACGTCCAGGCAATATTGGTGGAGCTCCGCACGTACCACATTGTGATCAGTCCGGCGAGCATGCCCGCCATCGCCGCTCTCTCTCCGACCCGTTTCGTCAGCAAACCCAGAAGGAACACGCCCAGGAGAGAACCGTAGAGGATAGAGGCGATCGAGAGACCGGCCTCTAGCACCGAACCCCATTTTCGAGCCAGCCAACCAATAAGAAGCAGAACGGCGCCCCAGCCGACTGTAGCTCCTCTCGCCAATCGAAGGTATTGAGCTTCCGAATGGCCCGGTCCTCCGCGGCGGGCAACCATGGGCTTGTAGAAGTCCATGATGCTGGTTGAAGCGAGGGAGTTGAGCGCGGCGCTGAGGTTGGACATCGCGGCGGCGAGAATTGCCGCGATCACGAGCCCGGAGACGCCAGGCGGCAGGTAATTCCAGACAAACTCAGGATAAATCCGGTCGGCCGGCTGTGGCGGGGGTGAGCCAGACTGCCGGTAGAAGACGTAGAGGATGACTCCGATGATCAGGAACAGGCTGAACTGGAAAAAGATCACGACCCAGCTTCCGAGCAGGGCCATGCGGCTCTCGTTCTGCGACCGCGCGGACAGCAGACGCTGCACCATGAGCTGTTCCGTGCCGTGGCTGGCGGTGG
Source organism: Bryobacterales bacterium (assembly GCA_016880505.1). Lineage (GTDB taxonomy): Bacteria > Acidobacteriota > Terriglobia > Bryobacterales > Bryobacteraceae > JAEHDI01. The sequence goes on from JAEHDI010000505.1 coordinate 10,164, forward strand.
TGAGGAAGCACCCTCCGAGGATTCCGGCCCAGAACGAATAAGTGCGGGCGAAGAACTCGCCAGACAGGTCAAAGCCGAAGTCAAAGATCTGGAACTTCCCGGCCGACGAGGCGACGCTCCAAACGTGGTCCCAACCCCCAGGAATCTTGTCGAGAATTACAAAGAAGCTGACGAGAGCGCCGGCGATGTAGAGGACCATCTGGACGACATCGGTCCAAATCACCGCCGTCATCCCGCCTTCGAACGTGTAGAACAACGTGAGGCAGACGATCAGAACGATCGAGACAAACTCGCCGGTGCCGAGGATGATCGAGATAACAATCGAGATCGCGAAGACACGGACACCTTCAGCAAGCGCGCGGAGAACGAGGAAGGTTCCGGCAGTGAGCTTGCGGATGCGCGGCCCGAAACGAACCTGCATCAGCTCGTAGGCTGTGTACATTTCACCCCGGAAATAGTGCGGGAGGAATACGATCGAGATCAGAACCCGCGCGAGCAGGTAGCCGAAGACAACCTGAAGAAAGCCAAGGTTTCCGGAGAAGGCGAGGGCGGGGGTGCCGATGACCGTCAAGGTGCTCGTTTCAGCCGAGACGATGGAGAAGGCAATGGCCCACCAGGGAGCCACCCGGCCGCCCAGGAAGTAGTCCTTAAGGGTGCGCTGGCCGTGACGGAAATGCGCGCCGAACCAGGTGATGCCGATGAGGTAGGCGACAATAACCCCAAGGTCGAGGTAGCGCATGGGAAAGGGGGATTCTAGCACACCCCCAAAGAGAGGCGGCCGGACATGGAAACATTCTTTCACTCAGCGGCATCTAAAGGTTGCAGGCGATGCCCGATTCGGACTATACTCCGCAATTGCACGTTTGCGATGGACCGTTCCGGCGTGCAATGGGAGACATAATCGAGACGGTGCTGCCGGCGCGAAAGCCCGGCGGATGTGAAATTCACAGGGCAGTCCAGGAGGCCAGAGTGCTGGTACGACTCTCGAAAACTTTGATCTTAGTCGCGCTTGTCGCCCTAATGGCGGCACCCGGGGCGTCGGGGCAGGAAGCCAAGAAGAAGGAAGTGAAAGACAGGGCTGAGTACGACCTGTATGCCGCTATTACCAAGGAGACCGACAACAACAAGAAGCTTCAACTTCTGAACGAGTGGAAGCAAAAGTACGCCAACACCGACTTCAAGGAAGACCGCCTGGAGTTCTACCTGTTCACCTACCAGGGTCTGAACCGGGCGGCCGACATGCACGAGACCGCGAAGGAGCTGGTCGCGGTCAACCCGAAGAACATCCGCGGGCTTTCGTGGGTGCTGCTGTTGACACCGACACTCGGGAAGAACACCCCCGATATCCTCGACACCGGAGAGAAAGCCGCCAACAGTCTGCTTTCCAGCACCGACACGCTGTTCGCCGCCAGCGCAAAGCCTGCCGCTACGAGTGAAGCCGACTGGACGAAGGCGCGAACCGACAGCGAGTCACTGGCGCACAAGACCCTCGGCTGGGTCGCGATGCAACGGAAGGATTACCCCGCCGCCGAGAAACAGTTCAAAGAAAGTCTGAAAGACAACCCGAATGCCGGGGAGGTCTCCTACTGGCTCGGCACGGTGCTGGTGTCCCAGAGAGTGGCGGAGAAACAGGCCGAGGCTCTCTTTCACTTCGCCCGCGCCTCCACGTATGAGGGTCCCGGTGCATTGAGCGCTCAGGGCCGCGCCGAGATCAACAAGTACTTCGAGAAGGTCTACAATTCCTTCCACGGTTCGGCCGAGGGCATCGATGCACTTCGTCAGGCCGCCAAGACGAGCGCCACGCCGCCGGAGGGCTTCAAGATCAAGAGTTCTTACGAGGTTGCGCTGGAAAAGGAAGAGGAACTCAAGCGGTCGAACCCGATGCTGGCGCTTTGGCTGAACGTCCGTTCGGAACTCACCGGTCCGAACGGCCCGCAGTACTGGGAGGGCAGCGTGAAAGGCGCCGGGCTGCCGGGTGGCGCCTCGGGAGTTACAAAGTTCAAGGGCAAGCTCGTGTCTCAATCTCCGGCCAAGAACCCAAAGGAACTGGTGCTGGCGATCAGCGACGCGTCCACCCCCGAGGTTACGCTGAAACTCGACGAGGCGATGGCCGGGGCCGCGGAGCCTGGCACCGAGATCGAGTTTGAGGGAGTCGCCAGCGCATTCACGAAGGACCCGTTTATGCTGACCTTCGATGTGGATAAGGCGAAGGTTGCCGGATGGCCGGCCCCCGTGAAGAAGGCTCCCGCAGCAAAGAAAGCTATCAGAAAGAAGAAGTGACCGCGGTTTTCGGCTCAGCCTGGTCCTGGCACCGCGCCAGGACCAGGCTGATCACAACTCTTTCCCAGTAGGGCACTCTCCACTCGGTTTCTCCCAGATGGTGGTAGTACTGCACAAACCGGCGAGCCGGTTCGGGTAGCAGGTGATTAGGCCGGTCGTATTGAATCGCCAGAATTGTCATCACGCCCAGCCCCAGCCCTATCAGGCCCTGCCGCCAGCGTATGAGGGCGCCTCCATTCATACCGTCTATGACGAGAAGAACCGGAAATCGTTAGCGGAGGGCGGCTTCAAGGTCGGCCGCAAAGCGCCGGGCCTCTTCAACCTGTTCATCCTTGGCAGGATACTCGTGAGCTTTCGCGACGAACCAGGGTTTCCCCTGCCTCCAGACCAACGCCGCAAATCCCCACTCAGTGAGCAAGCCGGGGCTGCCGATCGTACCGAATCCATGATCCAAACGCTCTACCATGGCGATGAATCCACCGCGTTCGAAGACGTAATGCGTCGCGATGTCTGAGGTGGGTAACAACTGAATGCCGGCCGCCGCCAGCCGTTCGAGCGTCTCGGTAGGAGGAAGACTCACATCTTGTAGCGGCCGAGGTCCTCGTCGTTCAACCCCTCAAGCCAGCGGCGCAACTCTTCGTTGTTCACCTTGTCGGTCACGGCGCTCACCGCTTTCGAAGAACTGAGAACCGAATCCTCGACGTAGATGGGACAGTCCACACGAAGCGCTAGTGCCAACGCGTCACTGGGGCGGGAGTCGATACTGATCAACCGGCCATCCTTTTCGAGCCAGATCACAGCGTAGAAGGTGTCTTCTTTCAGTTCGCTTACGACCACCTTTTGTACGCCCGTCTCGAGCCCCGTGAGCACCGTGCGGATCAGGTCGTGCGTCATGGGGCGTGGTGTCGTGACCTTTTCGATCTCGAGGGCGATGGCGTTTGCCTCGTAGATGCCGACCCAGATGGGCAGGATCGAGCTGCCGTTGACGTCCTTGAGGATCACGATCGGCATATTCGTGACGGGATCCATCATTAGCCCCCGGATCTTCATCTCAACTTCCACGGCGTTCCCCCTCTTCTCATTAGAGCACGCTTTCTCCGGCGAGCGAGTTGGGACCGGCGCGAGTCACTCGCACCGGAAGGTAGCCGCCCAGGAGCGACTTACCGTCCCCGTTCGAGTGAGTGAAATTGAGCACACGGTTCTGTGAGGTACGCCCGATCCACTGGCACGTGGCGCGATTGTAGCCCTCAACGAGCACCTCCTGCACCGAACCGACAACGCGCGTGTTCCGGCGGATCTGGATGGCCCGCTGTTTCTCCTGGACGATGGTCAGGCGCCTCCCCTTCTCCTCCTCGGGGACCTGGCCAACGAGTCGCAGCGCCGGAGTGTTCGGGCGCGGCGAATACTTGAAGCTGAAAATGGAATCGTACTCGACTTCGTCCAGAAGGGAGAGCGTCTGCTCGAAGTCCGCCTCGGTTTCCCCGGGGAAGCCCACGATGATGTCGGTGGAGATGGCGATACTCCGCCGTGCGCTCTTCATCCACTCGATGCGGCGCATGTACTCGTCGCGGGTATAGAGCCGTTGCATCCGGCCGAGAACCTGCGTCGAGCCGGACTGCACCGGCAAATGAACCTGGTCGCACAGGACCGGATTTGCGTCGATTGCGTCAACGATCTCCTTGCCGAAGTCGCGGGGATGCGAGGTTGTGAAGCGAACGCGGTGCAAGCCCGGAATCTCGGCAATGCGAGCGAGAAGTGTCGCGAAGTCCCAGGCCGAGGGCGAGGGGTCCCGATAGCTGTTGACGTTCTGCCCGAGAAGCTGGACCTCGGTGTAGCCCACCAGGGCGAGTTGCCGCGCCTCTTCCATTACCGAGGCGCTGGTGCGGCTCCGCTCGGGGCCGCGGGTGTAGGGCACGACGCAGTACGCGCAGGACTTGTCACAGCCTTCGATGATGGTGATGAAGGCGCGGTGGGGGTTGTCGCGGCGGGTGAGCGGTGTCTCGAAAGTGTCATCGGTGTCGAGATCCAGTCCGGTAACCTTCCGTCCGCCGTTCTCGATCTGGACCAACAGCTCGGGCAGCCGGTTATAGCTGGCGGAACCGCAGACAAGCCCTACGTGCGGCGCTTTCTCGAAAATGCGCTCCCCCTCCTGCTGGGCGACGCATCCGAGGACGCCGAACACCTTGCCGTTCCCGCTTCGCTTGAACTGTGAAAGCCGGCTGAAGACCTTCTGCTCGGCCTTGTCGCGGATGCTGCAAGTGTTGTAAAGGACAAGTTCCGCCTCCTCGGGAGTCTCCACCTGACGGTAGCCCCGCGCGACGAGCGTGCCGATCACCTTCTCGGAATCATGCACGTTCATCTGGCAGCCGAACGTCTCGATGTAAAAACTCTTCATGGGAGGGGTTTCCTTCTATTATAGTGGCTCGGGGGAGGCAGCCATGATCCACGCATTCACACGCCGCCGTCTCCTCGCGATGGCAGGTATCGCCGCGGGAGCCCGGGCGCAAAGCACGGCCCCTGTGAGGGCCATCACGCGGGGGCCGAAATTCCACTGGTTCGGTTACTACGATAAGCTCCAGCTCGATCCGTCAGGCCGTTACGCACTTGGGATGGAGGTCGATTTCGAGCACCGCTCGCCGAAGGCCAACGACAGCATCAAGGTCGGGATGGTCGATCTCGACGACGGGGACCGGTGGACTGAACTGGGCGAAAGCCGCGCCTGGAACTGGCAGCAGGGCTCGATGCTGCAATGGTTGCCGGGGTCGGCGAGCGAGGTGATCTGGAACGACCGGATGGACGGGCGGTTCGTGTCGCACATTCTCGACGTGAAGACGGGAAAGAAGCGGACGTTGGCGTCGTCTGTGTATTCCGTCGCACCGGACGGACGCTGGGCGATCACAACCGACTTCCGGCGTCTCAATGACACCCGCCCGGGATACGGTTACGCCGGGCTTCCCGACCCAAACGAAAACGTCCTAGCACCGAAGACCTCAGGCATCTGGAGGGTTGACCTCCAGACTGGAGCGCAGAAGCTCATTGTCTCGGTGGAAAAGGTCCTGAACGTTCCAAACCCGCACGGCGACTGGACCGGCGCCAAACACTGGTTCAACCACCTGCTGATCTCGCCGGACGGCTCGCGGTTCATTTTTCTCCACCGCTGGCGCGGTAAGAAGGAGGGCCGGAGCTTCGCCACGAGAATGTTCACTGCCAACCGCGAGGGTGGGAAGCTCCATGTGATCGATCCGTACGGAAAAACGTCGCACTTCATCTGGCGGGATCCGCAGCACGTTCTGGCGTGGGCGTGGCACCCGTCACACGGCGAGAAGTTCTACCTTTACGAGGACCAAACCGGCAAAGTCGAAGTGGTGGGGCCAGACGTGATGACGGTGAACGGCCACTGCACGTACTTGCTTGGCAACCGCTGGATTCTCAACGACACCTACCCTGACAAAGAGCGCAATCAAAACGTGTACCTCTATGAGGTCGCGACCGGGCGGCGCGTGCCTCTGGGAAGTTTCTACTCGCCGCCCGAGTACACCGGAGAATGGCGGTGCGACACACATCCAAGATCCAGCGCAGACGGAAAGAAGATCATCATCGACTCAGCGCATGGGGGCAACGGGCGGCAGATGTACCTCATCGATATCGGTGCGCTGGTCTGAGAGAAACACTCCCCGCCGCTACATCACCCGGTAGGTATCCCAGGCCTCGACGGCGGGCATTCCACGGCGGAAGGCGTCGCGAACCTTGTTCTCGGTCTCGACCTTCTCGAGCGCCAGGCGGAAGACGTCCTCGGCCAGGCGCGCGGGCACCACGAGGACGCCGTCTCGATCACCGAAAACGATGTCGCCAGGCCGAACAGGGATGCCGCCAACTTCGATCGGCACGTTCCAATCCACCACAACACCTCGATAGCGGATGTCCTGCGCCCAAGCGCCCCAGGAGAACGTCGGAAACCCTACTGAGAGAATTCCGGCGGTGTCGCGGTGGTAGCCGTTCATGACCGCGCCGGCGGCCTTCAAGTGGGTCGCCCGGGTGGAAAGCAATTCGCCCCAAAGCGCGTACTCGCTGGAGCCCCCGTTCGTGATGTAGACATCGCCCTCGGAAAGCGAATCCAGCGCCTCGAGCAGCTTGCCGGCGGGCCGGTCCCCTGTGCCGATGCCGTCGGCCACGACCACCGGCGCCGCCTTGCCCACGACGACCATGTCGGGCGTGAGCGGACGAATCCGGGCGAGCAGGAAGTTACGGTGAAGATCCATCGAATCGAGGACGTCTCCGATCGCCGCTGAGTACAGCTTTTCCCGCGCTGCGGCGAACAGCGCAACCTCTTCCGGTTTAAGCATAGAGTGGATTACCCGTGGCCCAGCCGCATGAGCCACCCGATCGAGAGGAGAGCGAGTAGAAAATAGCCGAAGCTCTTGAGCCCGTACATCAGGCGCTCGCGGTCGGTCTTCTTCGTCACCACGCCGAGAACGATGGAGGTGAAGAAAGCAAACAGCAGGGCCGCCTCAAAGTGCGACAGATTCACCTTCGGCATCAGCTTTTCCTCCGGGCGGCGATTTCGAAAGCGTCGACCATTGCCAGCACGTTCAGCAGGCCGGCGGTCACGAGGAATTTCGTGCCGTAGTCGTGTACGTGACCGGCGACGTCCGGTTGCGCGTATCCGAGCCAGACCGTCAGCAGATAGAAGATTCCGGAGGCGAGATTCCCAAGGAAACCGCCGCAGTAGATGATGGTCGTGAGCAGGTCACCGGTCTTCGGCTGGAACAGGACGCCGCGCATCATCAGTCCGAACAGGAACGTCAAGGCGACCGCGGACAGCAGCAGCATACCTCGCACCCGACGCTTCAGCAGGAAGTGTCCTCCACCGGGAATGAGCCATCCCAGCGCGACCGAGGGAAGCCAGTCCTTCAGCGGAGGCATCGGCTCCTTCGGCTTCTTCTCTTTGGCAGCCATATAATTCATGAGTTTAGCATGCGGACTGGACAGAACCGGAAAGCGCGCAAGCAACCGCGCCGTTTGGGTTAACATCGTGACCATGGATCGAAGGGCCTTCGTTGCTTCCATGCTCGGCGCAGCGGCCGCGAACGCCGCCGCCGATCGTATACGGATTGGATTCCTCGGAGCCAGCCATTCTCATGCGTGGGAGAAGAGCGTCGTCGTGCGGGAGTCGCCGCGATGGGAACTCGCGGGAGTTTGCGAGGCCGACGCAGAGATCCGCGCGAGATTCGAAAAGGCTGGCGTGCGGATCCTGTCCGAACGGGAACTGCTGGAAGATCCGACGATCCGGGTAGTGGCGGTAGAGTCCGGCGTACAACAGCATGCCGGGCACGGGCGGCTGGCACTCGAAGCGGGCAAGCATCTGCACCTCGAGAAGCCGCCGGCGGACAACTTGAAGGATCTCAGCTCGCTGCTCGCGATGGCAGAGAAGAAGAACCTTCTGGTGCAAATGGGTTACATGTGGCGTTACCATCCCGGCATCAACCGCGCGCTGGAAGCGGCTCGAAAGGGTTGGCTGGGCCAGGTCTACCTCGTTCGAGGGATGATGAATACCCTCATCCCCGAAAAGAGCCGTCCCGAATGGGCGCTTTTCAAGGGCGGGCAGATGTTCGAGCAGGGGTGCCACCTGATCGACCCGATGGTCCGACTGCTTGGGGAGCCTCGGAAAGTGACGCCTGTGCTCAAAAAGCACGGCCAATTCGACGATAAACTGGCCGATAACACAGTTGCGGTCTTCGAGTTCTCGCGAGCCTTGGGCATCATCTCGAGTTCGGTGCTTCAGCCGGGAGCGAACAGGCACCGGTCGTTCGAGGTGCTCGGATCGAACGGCACGGCGGTCGTCCGGCCGATCGAGCCGGGGATACTGAATATCGACCTCGCGGAGGCAGCCGGCCCCTACCAGGCCGGGATCCAAAGGGTGGAGCTACCCCCGTTCCGGCGTTATGCCGGTGAGTTCGAGGAACTGGCGGACAAGGTGGCGTTGGGCCAGCCGTTGTCGGTCACGCCGAAGGAGGACCTCCTCGTACAGGAGGCGTTGTTGCTGGCGAGTGAGATGCTGTGAGGAGTCGGCAATGCACAATACACGCAGGGAGTTTCTTGCCATGACGGCAGTCATGCTCAATGCCCAGACAAAACCGGGAATGACGAAATACGTGCGGTTCCAGAAGGGTTCCGCGACGGCGTACGGAATCCTTGTCGGCGAGACAATTCGGGAGATTCGTGGCCCGCTGTTCGGAGAGCACAAAGAAACCGGCGCAACCCACCGGCTGGCTGATGTGAAGCTGTTGTACCCGTGCGAACCGCCGAAGATCCTGGCTGTCGGGCGAAACTACAAGAGTCACATCGGTGACCTCACACCGCCAACCCGGCCCGAGATTTTCTACAAGCCAGTGAGCGCGCTCCAGAATCCGGGGGATCCAATCGAAATCCCGCGTGGAGCCAACAACGTTCACTACGAAGGCGAGCTGGTCGTCGTCATCGGCCGCCGGGTCAAGAATGCCGGTCCGGATGAGGCTCGCGAGGCGATTTTCGGATACACCTGCGGGGTCGACGTCAGCGAGCGGGACTGGCAGGGCGGGCCGGACAAAGACATGCAGTGGTGGCGCGCGAAGGGAGCCGACACATTTGCA
>JAEHDI010000506.1 GCA_016880505.1 Bryobacterales bacterium
CCGGAGCGGCTGCTGCACCGCATCCCGGATGGGATGAGCTACGACGTGGCGGCGCTGGTGGAACCCACGGCGAACACCGTACACGACGTTGTGGAGCGAGGGAAGGTTGAGGCCGGCGATTTTGTGGTAGTGCTCGGGCCGGGTCCGATCGGCCTACTGGCGTCGATGACAGCGCGGGCGGCGGGCGCACGGCACGTGGTAATCGTCGGGACACCGGCGGACGAGGCGATCCGGCTGAAGAAGGCCCGCGACCTCGGATTCAAGACCGTGCTCAACGTCGCGACGGCGAGCCCTCAGGAAGTGGTGATGGATCTGACCGGAGGGATGGGCGCGGATATGGTGATCGAGGCAAGTGGCGCCGCGCCGGCCATCGCCTCTACGGTGGACCTGATCCGCAAGAAGGGACGCATCTGCGTGATCGGCATGACGGGCAAGGATGCGATCCCTTTCCCGTGGGACAAGGCGGCGTTCAAGGTCTGCGACATCATCTTCAACCTGTCGACCAGCTACACGAGCTGGGACCGGACGATCCACCTCATCGCCGGCGGGAAGATCGCCGCGGGCGAGCTGATCACGCACCGGCTGCCGCTTCGGGAGTGGCAGCGCGGGTTCGACGAAATCGAGGCGCAGCGCGCGCTGAAAGTTCTCCTGATTCCGGAGTAGCTCACGATGGCGGATGCTCAAGTTGGTTTCGGACTGCTGGGAGCGGGACTGATCGCTCCCTTTCATGCGAAGGCGTTGCAGGCGTCGGCGAAGACGCGGCTTGTGGCGGTTTGCGATGTGAACGCGGAGCGCCTGAAGAAGCTGGCGGCCGAGTTCGGCTGCAAAGGCTATACGAGCCTCGAGGAAATGCTGGCGGACCCGGGGGTGCGGGCGATCAATATCCTGACTCCGAACCACCTCCACTACGACGCGGTGCTGGCGGCGGCGCGCGCGGGGAAACACATCCTGGTGGAGAAGCCACCGGCGATGTCGCTGCGGGAAGTGGACGGGATGACGGCGGCGTGCCGCGAGGCCGGCGTGAAGATCGGAGTGGTCCTCCAGTGCCGGACGCGCAAACCCGTGCAGGCGATGCGGAAGGCGATCGCCGAAGGACGCTTCGGGAAGATCCACCACGCGGATACGTACATGAAGTGGTTCCGCTCGACCGAGTACTACAAGATGGACGCGTGGCGGATGTCGCGGCGCTCGGGCGCGGGGGTGACGATCCAGCAGGCGTTCCACTACATCGACCTGTTGCAGTACCTGGTGGGGCCGGTGAAGCGGGTCCAAGCGCGGATGAATAACCTCGCGCATCCGGACGTGCCTCTCGAGGACACGCTGCTCTCCTTCGTCGACTACGAGTGCGGGGCGCAGGGTGTGGTGCAGGCATCGACGGCGCTATGGCCGGGGACCGACATCCGGATCGAGGTGAACGGCGAGAACGGCACGGCGATCATGGTGGGCGAGCGGATGGAGACGTGGAAGTTCCGCGACGAGCGCCTACCTGACGGGCAGCTCCGCCCGAAGGTTGCGCGCCCGAACGGCCAACCTCCTGCCGGGACGCAGCCACGTGTATCGCCTGCATCCCGTCTGCGGTTGGGAGGTCACGAGGCCATCCGACGCTGCGGCCGTGGCGC
>JAEHDI010000507.1 GCA_016880505.1 Bryobacterales bacterium
AATGAAGGTTTGGTGGCCCAGATTTGTCCCAGATGGAACCGGCTGGCCGATTGGTTGAGGGCGGCCGAGGGCTATGCCGCGGCAGCGTGAGCGCGACAGGACTGCCAATTACTCGTTTCGAATCAATTATTTGCGGTCGTACTCGATTCGTGGGACCGGCCGTTCTCCTGGTCAGGTCGCCAACTCGCAGTACTCTGCGGGAATGACCTTTACCGAATCGCTGGGCATTGCCGACGCGACGAACCGGGAGATGTGGGAAACGATCTACCGTGCGCCGTTCGACGGCTCGATCGTCACGCACAAGACTCTCTACCTGATCGGCCTGATCGACCTCGCTCTTGAGCACCAGGCGGCCATCAATCTTTTGATCCGCCAAAAGCATCCAGGCTCCGCCATGGCGTTGGTGCGTTCGGTGATAGAGGCCATGTACAAAGGCGCATGGGTGATCGCCAAAGCCTCGGAGAGGGATGCGGAGAAGATTCGGCAAGACAAGTTCGACTTTCCAGGCACCGGAACAATGGTGAGTGAGGCTGACGCGGCCTTTCAGACAGGCGGGTTCTTCGCGGAGGCCAAGAAGGGCAACTGGAAAACACTGAACAGCTTCACCCATTCGGGCGGCATGCAGCTCGGTCGCCGGTTCACCCAGAACGACCTCGCCATCAATTATCCAGACCACGAACTGCAGTACGCGGTGACCTCGACCCTTACTGCTATCGGAGTTCTCGCGCTACCGTTCCTCGCTTCGGTTGGCCGTACCGACGACGTGCAAAAGCTGACCGCCATCCTGGAGCGAATCAGCACGTGGCCACAGTAGGTGGTTGAGCTCGTCACCCCTCCTTGGCCTCCTGAAAGCACGCCTGGCACGGACCTCCGTTAGGGATCGCGAAGGAGCCGCAATAGTCGCACCCGCGTAAGTTCTCCTCGCCGTGCTCGGCGGCTGCCAGCTGCTCCGCGACCTTGTGCCAAGATTCGTGGTCCCGCCAGCCGATGTGCTCGAGGATGTCCTGTTCAACGGGCGGGTCTTGGTCAAAGAACTCCTTGGTGGGCAGGCCGGTCCTCCGCCTGACGATGTGCAGCAAGGCCAGCAATGCCCTCGCCGCGTCAGTCACCACCGGAAATTCCGGCGCCGGCATGTGCATGAGGGTGTTGCGCTGGGCGGCAACGTTCTCGAACACGTCTTGGAAGACCAAGCTCTCGGCCCTCGTGAGGTGCTGGTGATTCTCGAGCAGCTTCCGAACGCCGTCCAGAGACGGGTAGTGCCCATCCGCCCTCTCCGGGTGCTTCGGATTGAACGCGCACAGCAGCAGGTTCCCGTAAACCTCGGCGGCGTGAGCGACGCTCAGAAGCGCCCACTTGTGATGGTGGAACGCGTCGTGCTCGTACGCTCCGGCGCTGAAGTGCGTGAGCGCGTGCCTGATCGAATCTTCGCAGTTCCTCCAGAGCCCCTCCTGCTTTTCCTCGCTGGTCATGACCGTAGCGTAGCCGAGGTGGCTTATGAAGTGTCGAAGCGCCCGTGCGTTCACGCGAAGAGTAAGCGTTTAGCCGCGTGACCCTTGTGGCGTGACGGACGATCTGCCGCACGGCCCGACCCCGACGCTGGCTCAGTACTTGAAACGCTTCGCGGCGCTGAAACTGGAGATGGAAGCCTTTATGGGCGCAGATGGAATCGGATTGCCGCCGGCCCCGAGAGCACCGGTCCTCAAAGCAAAGTCGGGAGGCCAAACAGAACAATCGCAAGCACGAGCGCGACGGGAGCGGACAAGAACAACTAATCGTCTCCCGGACCAGTCGCCTTCCACTCAGACATCCGCTGCGTCGATCTCGCCACAGCCTCGGCGCTGAACACCTCCGGGTGCCGCAGCACCACCGCTTCGAACAGCATCTCCTGCATGCCCTCGCCGACCAGCGCGTGATACCCAGCCGTTTCATGACCTTTGCTCACGGCGTTATCCACTGCCTTGATTATGCCGTTCTTATTGATCGCTCTTCGTAGGTGCGCCGCCTTGAGCCAGCGCCCGTGCTTCTTGAACAACGTCCACTCGTAGGCGTACATGGCCTCGAGGCACTCTTGCTCCACGACGGACTCCGCGCCATCGAGTTTTGCCTGAAGCTTCACGGCCAAGATGAGGGCCTTGCACGCCCTGTCCGGGTGCCTCGCCTCGACGTTCTTCGCGTACTGGCGGTATTTCTGCGGTTGGTCGAACTTCGGGATGTCGTCGCTGTCGAGTTCGAGCATCATGTCTTGCTTGGGTGACG
>JAEHDI010000056.1 GCA_016880505.1 Bryobacterales bacterium
AAGCGCGGGCATGATGCGGGCCGCGGGGGGTGCCGCTCAGTTACTGTTCTTAGCCAGCCTGGTGCTCGCCGCGCGCCGGCGGCGCGAGTTGCTTGCGCTCACCGGCATGTTCATGGCGGGAGAGGTCGCCTCGTGCCTGCTGCTGCCGATCACCGGATGGCAGCCCGCGCCACGCTTCATCGAGGCGGCGGCCGCGCTCACCATCGCCTACCTCGCGGTCGAGATCCTGCTGCTGCCCGAGGCGGGCATGCGGTGGCTTGTAGTGGGCGTCCTCGGGGCTTTCCACGGCTTGTACTTCGAGATGTTCATCCGCAACAGCGGTTACTCGGCTCTGTGGGTGCTTACCGGCGTCGTTCTGGCGGAAGTGCTCCTGATCGCCGTGTTCGCGCTGATCTTCTCCCGCATTGCCAAGGCCACAGAAGCGCTTCGCCCGGTGAAGGTTTCGGCCTCCGTTCTCCTTGTGGTCGGCGTGGCCTGGTTCGTGCTGCGCCTGCGGGGCTGACCTACCTCGGCGACAACTTCGGCCACTCAATCTCGATCCCCTGCTCCACGATTCGTGTCTGGAACTGCTTGAGGAGCTTCTCCGAGTTGCGGATCCGGCGCGGCGGGTTCTTCGTGCGGACCGCATGTGCGGCCACCGCGCCCGCCGACTCGCCGATGTTCCACTCCACCGGATGCAGCCGGTAACAGCCGTTGGTGATGTGCGTCACCCCGAGGTTCTTCGATGCCGGCAGCAGGTTCTCGACGCGCTTCGGAATCAATGCGCCTAACGGAATCTGGAACGGCAGCGAACTGACGTCAATGTAGTTGTCACCGCCCGAGCTCGGGTGCAGGTCGATCCGGTAGCTGCCCACGCCCACGGAATCGCAGAAGACCTGAGCCGTCAGTTCTTCTCGTTTGCGGCCGGTCAGCTTCATTCGAGCATCGGTGCCTACGTGCTGCTCGAGAACCGTGAATTCGGCCTGGATCCGGCGCGACTCGCGGATGTACGGATATTTCGCCAGCCCGTCCTCCGTGCCAGTGACATCGTGGCGCAGACGCAAGCCGCGAAAGCCGAGGCCGCCGTCCAGACGGGGCGCCTCTGTCTGCATCCAGTAGAGGAGCGAAAGGCTTAACTGCTTTCCCCGGTGCAGGTGCCTTGCCGCCTCCTCCTCGCTGACCTCGTGCAGGTTGCCGAGCCAGTAGTCGTTCTGTGGCCAGTTTATCAGCGAGATGTCGCTTCGATAGGCGCCCTCGACGAAGTTCCGCCGGTTGGCGATCCGCCGGTACAGCCATAGGTTCAGCCGCCGTTCCGCCGGTGCTTTCAGCTCGGGATCGAAGATCACCGGCCGGAGTTCCAGCGTGACCGGATTGCTCATCGACCAGCTCAACAGCTTGCCCGGCCATGGCGGTCTCATCTGGGGCACGTAGTCACGCCAGAAGGAATATTCGTCCGGCTTGTCGATCGTGTGATCCTCGCTCTCGATGTGGTCGACAGCGAAACACACCGTGAACGCCTGCATGTTCGCCGGCTGCGGCTGTTCCGCAGCGTGCGGTTCACCCGTCTGCTTGCGAGACTCGAAGCCGGTCACGTACTCGGTTTTGGTCAGCGGCAGCAGGTCGCCCTGTTCGGTCGCATCAACGAAGTACGCCGCGTAAACCGTGCGCTCCCGGCCGGCCTCCGCGCTCTTTACGGTCACGGACCGAACCGAGTCCTTGTCCACGTCCGCTGAAACCGGCTTGTGACGAAGCAGGACGACAAGTTGCCCGCCCCCAAGGTACGGCGCCAGCATCGACTCCAGCACAGCGAGCGACACGCGGGGTTCGTGCGTCAGCCGGGAGACCCCACCGTCGCCGGGGTTCAGGTAGCTACGGCCCCGAGCGTCGGCCGTCAGCGGGTAGTGATCCCGATAGTACTGCCGGACTGCGTCACGATACGTGCGGAACAGCCGGGTGCAGCCGAACGACTCGATCCACGCGTGCTCATCCGGTGGTACCGCCTGCGCCGTGAGCTGGCCGCCCACCCAGTCGGTCTCCTCCGTGAGGATCACCCGCATCCCGTCCCGTAGCGCCGCCAGCGCAGCGGCACAGCCGCCGGTGCCTCCACCGATCACCGCTACATCGCAACGGAACTCCCGGGCGCCAGCCAGCGCCCCCGGCAGCAACAGCAGCCCACCCATCTGTCGTAGGAAGTCTCTCCGGTTGGCTTGCATACACCGGAATCATAGAACAACCGACGCCGCTCCGATGATTCCCACGTTTTCGGCCAGTTTCGCTGGCACAATCGGAGTCACAGCCGCGAACTGGTTGATGGTGCGCGACGGCGCGATGCGCCGAAGCCTCGAGAACAGGGGCTCTCCGATCCGGGACACCCCGCCGCCCACCACGATGATGTCGGGGTCGAGCAGGCTGATCATGCTCCCCATCCAGGCGCCGAGCATCGTCGCGATTTCGTCGAGAATTCGCAGGGACTCCCCGTCGCCGCGGGCGACCCCGTCGGCAATCTGCTCCGGAGTCCGGCCGCGCTTCGCGATCGCACTACCCGAAGCCAGCGCTTCGATGCACCCTGGCGTTCCACAGTTGCAGATCGTGTCACTCCGCCAGTCGATGGTAACGTGGCCGCCCTCGGCGGCGGCGCCGTTCTTGCCATGGTAGATCTTCCCATCGAGAATGATGCCCGCGCCGATGCCCGTGCTCAGTGTCACGTACAACACACTGTCGAATCCCCGCGCCGCTCCGAAGCGCACCTCGGCCAGTCCCGCGGCGTTCGCGTCGTTCTCCACCCGGGTTGGCAGGCCGAACCGCTCGCAGACAAGATCCGCCAGCGGGACATTGCACCAGCCAGGCAGGTTCGGCGGATTCAGGACAACTCCCGTCTTCGGGTTCAGCGGACCCGGTGCGCAGATGCCAATCGCCCGCACGCCGGCCGATAGGCACTCGCCGATCGCCCTGTACACTTGTCCGATCGAGACGTCGTAGCCCTCGGCGGCACGCGTCGGAACCGTAACACCGTGGACCACGCAGGCCTCATCGGTGACGGCGCCGGCGGCGATCTTCGTGCCCCCGATGTCCACTCCAAGGACTGACATCCTGGTACGATATCATGTGCTTGGGACGCTAGTAGAGTGCTGAAAGGGTTCGGGACCGTGCGCGTTAGCATGCGGCATGCAAGCTTTTTCAGCACAGTGTTAGCGGCACTCGCCTCGCGAGGCCGCGAAGCCGGGCAATGGGTCTGATCACAATTTCCGGGCAGCCGGGCTGCCGGTACGACGAAGTAGCGCGCCTGACCGCGCAGCGCCTCGGATTTGAGCTGGTCACCGGATCGAGTCTCCACAGCTTGATTGAGCAGGAGTTCGGCCAGGCCACACCGATTTCCGACAAGGCCTACCGGCACGTACTTCTCTCGATCCTTGCCCGCCTCGCTACAGAGCACCACCTCGTCGTGAGTGTGTTCGGCGTGGAGCATATCTTCCAGAACTTCCTTGGTGTTCTTCGCGTGTACGTCGTGGCCCCGGAGTTCCGGCGGATCGGCACGCTCATGCTGGACCGACGGCTGGACCGCCCGTCCGCCAAGCGTTTGCTGCGTCAAATGGAGCGGGAGGAGAGCGAAGAACGGCGGCGCAAGTTTGGCCGGGCCACCG
Source organism: Bryobacterales bacterium (assembly GCA_016880505.1). Lineage (GTDB taxonomy): Bacteria > Acidobacteriota > Terriglobia > Bryobacterales > Bryobacteraceae > JAEHDI01. The sequence goes on from JAEHDI010000056.1 coordinate 3,621, forward strand.
TTCCGTCTCACGCATTTGACATTGTGTTGAACTCGGAGTTCCTTGAAAGCGACCAGCTTACCGACCTGATCGAGGCGGCCGCCCGCGCTCGGTCGCTGGTCGAACAGGGTCTCCTCAGTTCCGCCGCCGACGCGCAGCTCCAATTCCAGGCCCGGCTCCAGCTCTCCCGCTACGGCATCATGCCGGCTGACGCTGTAAGCCTGAAGCGCAGCAACTTCTCCCACCCGAGCGAGGAGATCTTCGCCAACCTCCTAGACTTCTACCGCGTCGCGTGGGAGTACGAGCCCCGAAGCTTCCCTGTCAAGTGGGACAAGGATGGTCGCGTGCTCGAGGCGTTCACGCCCGACTTTTATTTGCCCGAGTTCGACCTGTACGTGGAACTGACCACGATGAAGCAGCCCCTGGTGACGAAGAAGAACCGCAAGGTAAAGCTGTTGCGTGAAATCTACCCTGAAATCAACATCCAGGTTTTCTACCAGAAGGACTTCCAGAACCTGATATTCAAATACGGCCTCACGGAGCGGCTCGCCCGCGTATGAGTAAAGCCCAGCCCCCCGGTATTGAGCGAATCCTCTTCACGGAGGAACAAATCCAGCAGCGAATCCGCGAGGTCGCGGGCGAGATCTCCGAGCGTTTCCGCGGACGCGACCTGAAGCTGATCGGCGTGCTAAAGGGCTCGATCTTCTTTCTGACGGCCCTTGCTCGCGAGATCGAGATTCCGATCAAGGTCGATTTTCTCGGGATTTCCAGCTTCTCGAACCGCACTGGGGCTCCGGGCGTTGTGCGCATCGCCAAAGACCTCGACGAGAGCATTGAGGGCGAGGATGTCCTCCTGGTCGAGGACATTGTCGACACTGGCTTCACCGCCCGCTATCTCCTCCAGACGCTCGCGGGCCGGGGGCCAAATTCGCTCGGGATCTGCACTCTGCTGGACCGCACATCCAGCCGGATTGTCCAGGTACCGGTGGAGTTCCGCTGCTTTGAAATTCCGGACCGTTTTGTGGTCGGTTTTGGCCTTGACTACAAACAACTCTACCGCAACCTCGGATTCGTAGCGGTTATGAAACGCGATTAACTCCGACTCTAACCCCTTCATAACTCTGCCACCCCCAATCCGCCTGTGATTACTCGCTTCCACCAGCGAAGTTTATGTCTTTTGTTTGCAAACCGATCGACAAGAGGTCTTGAAGCCCCGGCGGATCGGACTTATTATTGAATTGCCTGCGTCAGGAGACGGTACCCATGCAGCAGGGAGTGCTGTTTATTTCTTCTTCCGCTGAGGACGCCAACGCCCTCACGGGAATGCTGGGTCCGCTGTCGATACCTCTCAAACACGCGACGGATCTCCGTTTCGCCCGCACGGCGCTGGATAGCGAGAAATACGGAGTCATCCTGACGGAAGCCCGGCTGGCCGACGGCAACTGGGAAGACGTCATCAACATCGTGGAGAAGCAAGACCCGTCCTGTGCGGTCGTAGTAACCCACCCCTTCGCCGACGCCAGATTCTGGGCCGACGCCATCGAAACCGGAGCATACGACGTTCTGGCTCAACCGTTCTGCTGTTCCGAGGTGCAGAGGATCCTTTCAAACGCGCTGTCATCGCCGGTCGAATTGAAGAGACTGAGCCGCGCGGCCATATAATGGTTCTTCCGCCAAGGAGGAACCGATGTCGCAACCCGCGCACCAGTTCATCGAGCAAAATCGAGAGCGATTCCTGGAAGAGCTGAAAGAGTTCATCCGGATTCCCAGTATCAGCACGCTTCCGGAGAACCAGGGAGATATCCAGCGCGCCGCGCGGTTCGTGGGCGAAAGGCTTACGGGGGCGGGGATGGAGAACGTCGAAGTCATCCCGACCGGCAGCCACCCACTGGTGTACGCCGACTGGCTTCATGCGCCGGGGAAGCCCACCGTGTTGTGTTACGGGCACTACGACGTTCAGCCTCCGGACCCGGTTGAAGAATGGGTATCCCCACCCTTCGAGCCAACCCTGCGTGACGGGAACCTCTATGCTCGCGGCGCGGTGGACGACAAGGGACAACTTTACGCCCACATCAAGGCAGTTGAGGCCCTGCGGGCGGTGAATGGATCCCTGCCCGTGAATCTGAAGTTCCTCATCGAAGGCGAAGAGGAAGTCGGCGGTGCCTCCATCTCGAAGTACGTTCCACAGAACCCGGAGAAGCTGAAGGCCGACGTGGCCCTGGTATCCGACACCGCCCTCTATGCCGAAGGCATGCCCACGCTCTGCATTGGGCTGCGGGGACTGGTGTACATGGAGATCGAAGCAACCGGTCCGTCCCGCGACCTTCACTCCGGACTTTATGGCGGCGCTGCGCCGAATCCGATCTTCGGGCTCGTCGAATTGCTGTCGAAGGCCAAGAACAGCCGGGGTGTCATACAGATTCCGGGGATCTACGACGATGTGGAACCGCCCGCGCCGGCGGAACTGGAGAGTTGGACCAGCCTCCCGTTCAATGAGAAGGAGTTCCTGAAGAAAGAGGTCGGGGCCTCGAAACTCACTGGGGAACCCGGCCGCTCCGTGCTCGAACGAGTATGGGCCCGGCCGACCTTAGAAGTACATGGCATCGCCGGGGGCTTTACCGGAGCGGGCGCGAAAACCGTGATCCCGGCGAAGGCAACCGCCAAAGTCAGCATACGTCTCGTGCCGCGGCAAGACCCCGAGAAGGTGATCGCCGCTGTCCGTGAGTTCGTCCGAAAGAAGACGCCGAAGGGTATCCGGACGGAGGTCCGGGTCCTGAGCGCCGCGCCCGGAGTGCTGGTCAACCCGGATCATCCTGCCGTCCACGTCGCCGCGAAAGTGTTTGGAGAGGTATTCGGACGCCCCACGGTTTTCATTCGCTCCGGCGGCTCGATTCCCATCGTCGGCGAATTCGCGAAACACCTCGGTATTCCGACAGTCCTTATGGGCTTCGGACTGCCTGACGACGGACTCCACTCTCCCAATGAGAAGTTTCGGCTTGAGAACTTCTATCTGGGCATCAAGACCGTCTCGAGCTTCCTGGAAGAGTACGGGCAGAACCGGTAGCGTCTTGGCGCACCAGCACGAGAAAATCGTCCGATCCGCCGGGGTAGTGTCCGCATCTGTTTTCGCCAGCCGCGTGAGCGGTCTGGTGCGCGAGATCGTGATGGCCCGGCTTTTCGGCGCCGGCCAGCTCTATGATGCGTTTCTGCTTGGGTTTCGCATTCCCAACCTGACCCGCGATCTCTTCGCGGAGGGAGCACTCTCCTCGGCGTTTGTCCCGACTTTCACCCAGTACCTCAATACAAAAAGCCGCCGGGAGGCTGCCGTCCTTGCGAATCTGGTCACCACTGCGGTCTTAATCGTCGTCGGCGCTCTGTGTACGTTGGGCATGATCTTCAGTCCGGAACTCGTCCGGCTTCTCGCCCCCGGTTTCGCCGCCGTGCCGGGTAAGTTCGAGCTGGCGGTCCAACTCACTCGCATCATGTTTCCGTTCCTGCTGCTGGTTGCGCTGGCGGCGCAGGCGATGGGAATGCTGAACGCCTGTGGACAATTCGGCGTGCCGGCGCTGTCCTCGACATTTTTCAACATAGGTTCCGGTCTGTTCGGACTGGTAACAGGCTTCTGGCTCGGTCCCCGCCTCGGCTTTGAGCCCATCACCGGCATGGCCATCGGCGTGGTTCTTGGCGGCGGGTTGCAGTTGCTCTGGCAGGTTCCCAGCCTGAAACGGTCGGGCTTCACCGTCAGGCTGCTTACAGACTGGTCGCATCCGGGCCTCCAGCAGATCCTCCGACTAATGGGGCCGGCGATCCTCGGCAACGCAGCCGTGCAGATCAACGTGATGGTCAACACGAACTTCGCCTCAGGCATCCACGATCCCGTGACCGGAGCCGACGGGCCCGTGAGCTGGCTCGGCTACGCCTTCCGGTTCATGCAACTCCCGCTCGGTCTGTTCGGCGTGGCCATCGCCTCCGCAACGCTGCCGGCCATCTCGCAGAGCGCTTCTTTAGGCCGCTTTGACGAATTCCGGCAGACGCTCTCACGCTCTCTGGGCATGGTCTTTCTTCTGACACTACCCTCCTCGGTCGGACTGGCGGTGCTGGGCGAGTCGATGATTGGCGCGATTTACGAGGGGGGGAAATTTCGCCATTACGATACGCAGCAAACTGCGCTCGCGCTCACGTTTTACGCCGTCGGACTCGGTGGCTACGCGGCGCTCAAGGTTCTCACGCCGGCTTTCTACGCCTTGCACGACGCACGCACGCCGATGTTCGTCAGCCTGGCATCGATTCTGATTAACTACATCGTTGCGGCTGCGCTCGTGCGCTCGGGCACCCTCGGACACGCCGGCCTCGCCATGGCCACGTCGGCGGTAGCCTGGTTCGGATTCGTCGCGTTGTTCTCGATCATCCGCGTGCGTATCGGAGGAGTATACGGACGCCGGCTGTTCGAGAGCGTGCTGAGGATCTCCGCCGCGTCCATCGCGATGGGCGTGGCGGTAGCGCTCTCCAGCCGGCTGCTCGAATCATGGCTTGGCGGTTCGCGCCTCGGGCGGCTCGCCGACCTCGCCATCTCGATCCCAATCGGAGTGTTCGTCTTTTATGGCGCCTGCCGCGTCCTTCGAGTCGCCGAACTCGAGCTCGCGGGCCGCGCGCTCGCCGCACCGCTGTCAGCTTGGCTGTCGCGGCAGCGTGGTAAAATTTGAGTCTCGATGGGCCCAGACATCAAACTGGTAATCGCCTTACAAAATTTGGATGCGCGAATCGGGGAGTTGCAGTTGGAGATTAGCGCGCTGCCGAAACATATTTCAGCCATCGAAAGGACGCTGGAATCCCATATCCGCAAACTGGAGGCCGACCAGGCCGCCCTCGCCGCCAACCAGCGGGAGCGCAAGAAACTCGACGACGACATCAAGGTTCAGAACCAGAAGACCTCGAAGTTGAAGGACCAGATGATGGAGGCCAAAACCAACGAGCAGTACCGGGCCTTCCAGCACGAGATCGATTACGGCCTGAAGGAAATCCGCAAGGCCGAAGACCGAATTCTCGACCTGATGGCGGAGTCTGAGCCACTAGAACAGAACCTCCGGAAGGCCGAATTGGCGCTCAAGGATGAGAAGGTCAGAGTGGAGGCAGAGAAGAAAGCCACCCGCGAGCGCACGGCGAAGGACAAGCAGGAACTCGATGTTCTAAGCGCCGAGCGGCGGCAGCTGGTGGCGGAACTCAACCCTCAAGTGTATTCGGCCTATGATCGCATCCGTAAGAAAAGGCGGGGCGTGGCCGTGGCGGAGGCCGTCGATGGGCGTTGTGGAGCTTGTCACATGGCTTTGCGGCCGCAGTTTTTCCAGGACCTTAGGGCGAGCGAGCAGGTTATGTTTTGCGAGAGTTGCGGGCGGATTCTCTACTACAATCCCGTGATCGTCGTCGAGCCTGACATGTCCGCGGAAGCAGGCACCGAGCCGCCACAATAGCGCCGTACAGGGTGCGGAACCGAGCCTTTACCCAGTCGAACAACTGCCCGCCTGGATATGTTACCCTCTACATTTTAGTGCGGTTCCTCACGCCAGAACCGGCCTCAACAAGGGAGTATATCCAGTGAAAGTTTATGAAGGAAAAGACATCCGCAACGTCGGTCTGATAGGACACGGCCACTCGGGCAAGACGACCCTGGCTGCCGGTGCGCTGTTCCTCACCGGTGCGACCAATCGCCTGACGAGCGTGGACGAGGGCAACACGCTCACGGACTTCGATGACGAGGAGATCCAGCGCAAGATCAGCATTTCGACCGCAATCGCCTGTCTGGAATGGAAGAAGCAAAAGATTAACGTCCTGGATACGCCGGGCTTCAATACTTTCATAAATGACACTCAGGCCGCACTTACGGCAGCCGATGCGGCCCTCGTCCTCGTGGATGGGGTCGCGGGTGTCGAAGTGACCACGGAGAAAGTCTGGAGTTTTGCCAAGACCTACGGACAGCCGAGGGCTTTGGTCATCAACAAGCTCGATCGGGAGAACTCCAGCTTTGCCAGAGCGCTGGAGAGCATCCACGAGAACTTCGGCCGCACGGCGGTTCCGATTCAGTTGCCGATCGGCTCGGAGCGCGAATTTCGAGGCGCAATCGACCTCGTTCGGATGAGGGCCTTCATGTACGGCCCTGAGCCCTCCGGCAAAGGCATCGAGGAGGACATCCCCGCCACGATGAAAGAAGCGGCGGAGAAGGCTCGTGAAACTCTTGTCGAGATGGTGGCGGAGGGCAACGACGCCCTCATGGAGGAGTTCTTCGAAAAAGGTACGCTGGCCCCCGAGCAGATCCAGGAAGGACTGCGGGCAGCAGTGAAGGACATGCGGCTGTTCCCGGTGCTCTGCGCTTCTGCGTCCAAGAACCTGGGCACGGACCTCATCCTCGACTTTGTCGTGGACTACTTCCCGGCTCCGACCGAGCGCGGTCCGCTCGCCGGCGTCGTGGACGGTAAGGAGACGACTCGTTCGGTCTCCGATTCCGAGCCTGTTTCCGCTTTTGTTTTCAAGACGGTAGCTGATCCCTTCGCCGGCCGGCTCACGTATTTCAAGGTGTGCTCTGGCGTCCTGAAGAACGACGCGAACCTCACGAACGTTCGCACCGGTGGCGCCGAGCGCCTCGCTCACATTGGCTGCCTTCTCGGCAAGAGCATCCAACCGGTCACCGAACTGCGAGCCGGCGACATCGGAGCGGTCGCTAAGCTGAAGGAAACACTCACGGGCGACACTCTGGCCGACAAGGCGTCGCCGATCTCCTATCCTAAGGTGAAGCTACCGGAGCCATCGATCGCCTTCGCGGTTGAAGCCAAGACCCGCCAGGACGAGGACCGGATGGGTACCGCCATCCAGAAGATCCTCAAAGAGGACCAGTCCCTGCGCTTCTACCGCGATCCGCAGACGAAGGAATTCCTGCTTGGCGGCAGTGGGCAGCAACATGTCGAGGTTGTCGTCAGCCGTCTGAAGAACCGTTACGGCGTGGACGTCACGCTGAAAGCGCCGAAGGTGCCGTACCGCGAAACCATTCGCGGGACGGCTGATGTCCAGGGGCGTCACAAGAAGCAGACCGGGGGCCACGGGCAGTTCGGCGACTGCTGGATCCGGATGGAGCCCTTGCCGCGCGGAGGTAACTTCGAGTTCGTCAGTGAGATATTTGGCGGCTCGATCCCCCGGCAATACATCCCGGCTGTCGAAAAAGGCATCGTGGAAGCGGCCGAGAAAGGCTACCTGGCCGGCTATCCGGTGGTCGACTTCCGGGTGGCGGTATACGACGGTTCGTATCATGATGTTGATTCGTCGGAGCTTTCCTTCAAGCTTGCTGGCCGCAAGGCCTTTAAGGCGGCGATGGGGGTTGCCAAGCCCGCCCTCCTCGAGCCGATCATGAATGTGGAAATCCAGGCCCCGGTCGAGTTCGCAGGCGACCTGATGGGCGACTTGAACGGGCGCCGCGGCCGCATCTCCGGCATGGAGACACGGGGGAATACGCAGATCATCCGGGCCCAGGTCCCTATGGCCGAGATGTTGAACTACCAGAACGACTTAATCTCCATGACGCAGGGACGGGCTTCATTCACCATGGAGTTCGATCATTACGATTTTGTGCCCCAGCAGCAGGCCGAGAAGATCATTGCCGCCGCCAAGGCGGCCAAAGAGGGCGTCGAAGAGGAAGAGGAGTAGGCGCGCCTGCCCGTCGTCCCGGTGGCGGGCAATCCCGCAGCAGGAGTGGGGTTGCCCTTGACCGCCCTCCGTCGGGTGTTATACTGTCAGAGCGTTGTAATCGAATGTAGAGTCCAGACTCCAGGAATACGCCAGGACTGCGGATGACAGATTTACGTCCTTATCCATACGTCTTCTTCTCTTTGCTGATTCTGGCGGTGCTCGCGCCAAGTACCGGTTGCGCTCCGGGGAGGCCCCAGCCGTTTCAGGCTTCCCTGCTGCCGCCAAGACCCGCACCGCCTATCCTAGCCGACATCCCCATCGAACCCCCGAAGGTGACCCCCAGCCTGTACCTGAACGAACTGCCGGCCTTCTTGAGCGAACCACGGGAACCGGAATTGTCGTCCACATCGGTGGAGGCGATTCTGGGCCGTTCCTTGGCGCGCTACGAGGCTGGCAAGGAACATTACGAGGCCGGCGAGTTTGCGGCGGCCAGGGAGGATTTTGACCTCGCGGTCGAGGCCCTGCTGTCAGCGCCCAATAACCTGAAGGACCATCAGCGGATCGAGCGAAAACTCGAGGAGATCGTCGAGGCGATCTATCGCTACGATGTGGCCGGACTGGGCGCCGGCGAACTGCCAGCGGAACCGGCGTTTGACAAGTCGCCGCTGGAGGAGATCCCTGACGCGACGTTCCCCATTGACCCGCGGCTGGCGAACCAAGTCACGGAAGAACTGCTGGTTACGATCTCGCAACTCCCTCTGGATGTGAATGATGAAGTGCTGCGGTACGTTAAGTACTTCTCGTCCGAGCGTGGGCGCCGGATCATCGCCAACGGGTTGCGGCGGGCGGGCCGCTATCGCTCCCTGATCCAGAGGATTCTCGACGAAGAGGGCGTCCCACAGGAGCTGATTCACCTGGCACAGGCCGAGTCGGGGTTCATGCCGCGCGCCGTTTCGAGGAAGAAGGCGACCGGCATGTGGCAGTTCATGCAGTTCCGAGGGCGCGAGTACGGCCTCGTGCAGACGCGCAGCAGCGATGACCGACTGGATCCGGAAAAGGCGACCCGTGCGGCTGCCCGGCACTTGCGAGACCTCTACCAGAAATTCGGCGACTGGTACCTGGCGATGGCCGCGTACAACTGTGGCCCGGGCGTCATCGAACGAGCAGTCCAGCGCACGGGCTATGCGGACTACTGGGAACTCAAACGGCGAAACGTACTGCCGAAAGAGACAGCGAACTACATTCCGATCATCATCGCGATGATGATCGTGTCCAAGAATCCCGCCGACTACGGACTCGACGCCGTGGCGCCGGATCCGGCTCTCGAGTACTCGACTTTGGAGTTGGATGCACCGACCCACTTGGCGCTGGTCGCGGACGTCCTCGAGTGCCCGGTCAGCGAGTTGCTGGACTTGAATCCCGCACTCCTCCGGAACGTCGCGCCGGAAGGCTACACATTGCGAGTACCGAAAGGGAAGGCTGCGGCAGTCGTCTCGGCTCTTGAGATGGTGCCGCTGGAGCAGCGGGCCGCATGGCGGCTTCACCGGGTGGAGCCCGGTGAAACCCTCGCCACGATCGCCAAGCGGTACCGGGCCACGGCCAAGGGCATCACAGATGTGAACCGGCTCGACGGCGGCGCCCCCGAGGAAGGCAACCTGCTCCTGATCCCCGCCGCCAAGCAGGCGTCCAAGGCGCTGACGAAGCCGCGCGTACGCACCGCGTCCGCGAAACGGAGCGCCACGACACGAAAGGCTTCCGTTCGGAGCGGATCTCGGTCATCATCCTCGGGCAAACGATCTGCGACGATCGCATCGAAGGGGTCCGGCCGGAAGCGGGCCGCGCTGAATCGCTGATCGCTCGAGAGCTATGGTCGACATCGGCGTCGTTCTTTTCCACTTGCCTTGATCGGAAAACGAGGTATTCTATCTGTGAACCATGCCCAAACAGGAGGCACTGAAAATGGTTGACGATGGCAGATTCGCGCTCGACGGTGAAGATGACGAGTTCACGTTCGACGAGGAGCATATCGAAATGGAGTCCGAGATTCTGTCGTATGGACCGGACGACGAGGACGAGGAGATGGAAGTCGGAATAGAGGCCGAAGTGCAACCGGAACCGGCCCCTAAGCCCGCCGCACCCGCCGCGGCGCCGGCACCGGTAACAGTGGTTGCGAGGCCGGTGGCTCCAGCGCCCGAGAAGAAGCCGGTGAGCAAGGCGGCCAAGAAGGCTGCCCCAAAGGCGAAGGTGCCGGCCATGAAGGCGGCAAAAAAGGCTGCTCCGAAGAAAGCGGCGGTGAAAGCCGCGCCGAAGAAGGCAGCCAAGACAGCTGCGCCCAAGAAAGTGGCCAAGAAGGCCGCAAAGAGAGCCGCTCCGAAGAAAGCGTCGGTGAAGGCCGCTCCAAAGAAGGCAGCCAAGAGAGCTGCGCCCAAGAAAGCGGCATCAAAGAAAGTCGCCAAGAAGGCCGCGAAAAAGGCCGCCCCGTCCATGACTGCACGAAGAGCGGCCGTAAAGGCGGCCCCGAGGAAAGCGGCGAAGAAAGTCGCGTCCAAAGCCAAGAGAACTCTAAGGAAGCCTGCGAAGAAGAAGTAAGGCCCTGCCCCGCGTCTTACTCCACTGGGAAACCACGGATGGGCCGTCAGCCGGGTAAACTGGCATAGCAATGCCGTTGAACGCCCGGCGGCACATTCGAAAAATGCGCGGTGGAGCGCAGTCGCACCTGATCGAGGCCGACGACGGAAATCACTACGTCGTCAAGTTTCTCAACAACCCACAGCATCGACGCATCCTAATCAATGAGCTGATCGCTGGTGTTTTCGCTCAATATCTTCAGATCGCCACCCCGGAGACCGCGATCATCTCCGTAAGCCCGGAATTCGTGGCGGAGAACCCGGAAGTATCGATCCAACTCGGCTCGCGGAGTATCCCGGTGACACCGGGGTGGCACTTTGGGTCGCGATTTCCGGGCGACCCGGCGCGGGTGGCAGTCTATGACTACCTTCCAGACGCGCTGCTGCGGCAGGTCGCCAACGCGGACCACTTCCTCGGGGTGCTGGTCCTGGACAAGTGGCTTTCAAACGCGGATGGACGCCAGTCGGTCTTCTTTCGGGCGCGGATTCAGGACTGGGATCCGCGGGCGGCGGTGCACCCCCGGCAACTCGGTTTTGTCGCTTGCATGATCGACCAGGGCTTTGTATTCAACGGGCCGCACTGGGAGTTCGTCGATGCACCGCTGCTGGGGCTTGCGCCGAGGCTTGCTGTGTATGAGCGGGTCTGCTCCCTGGAGAGCTTTCAGCCCTGGCTCGATCAGGTGGTCGGCTTTCCGGAGCACGTCGTCGACAAGGCGCTGAGGCAGGTCCCGGCCCAGTGGTTTGACGGGGACGAAGAGGCCCTGGAAAGGCTGCTCGAGCAGTTGATGAGGCGTCGAGCGCGCGTGCCCGACCTGCTTCTGGACTGCCGACGGGCGAGAATCGACCTGTTCCCGAACTGGAACGGCTGACGCACTCGACGGGTCCGGTCGCGACAGGCGAAAAATCCTAATAGAATGGTGACTTCATGCATCGATTTCTCCTTCACAACGACCAGATCCTCGACGCATCGAGCAGAGTGCTTTCGCCCGGCCAGGTTGGCCTGCTTTCGGGTTGGGGAGTGTTCTCGACAATCAAGGTCGTCAGCGGCGTCTTGTTCGCCTGGGAGCGCCATTGGGCGCGAATGAAGCGGGATTCGGCACGGATGCACATCCCGTTTCCCGGCGATCCGGACACTGTGCTGGCGAGCCTCGAGAGACTCATCGAGGCAAACGGCGTTCGGGATGCGACAATGCGGGTCGCAGTAGTACGGAACCGCGGCGGCATGTGGGAAGGACCGGGAATCACTCGCGACTACGACCTTATTGCGTTGACCGCGGACCTCAAGGGTTGGGGTGAAGGAGTCAACCTGGCTGTCGTGCCGCAAGCGCGGCACTCCGCGTGTGCGTTCGCGGGCGCGAAGATCTTATCTTGGGCGATGAACCTGGCGTGGCTCGATGAGGCTCAGGACCGGGGCTTTGATGAGGTCATCCTGCTGAACGAGCACGGGGATATCAGCGAGTGCACGTCCGCCAACATCTTCATCGCCGAGGGGAATCGAGTGTGGACTCCGCCGCTCAGCTCCGGATGCCTTCCAGGCGTCACCCGTGAGCTTCTCCTGTCGGAGATTCACGCGCCGGACATCGTGGTGGGGGAGCGCACATTGAAGCCCTCCGACCTGGAGAGGGCCGACGAGGTAATGATCACGTCGACCACTCGAGATTTGCTGCCCGTAATCTCGGTCGAGGGACTTCAGATCCGGCGCAATGACGGGGTCCGGCTGAAGCTTCAGACGGCTTTCCGCGCTTTTATTGAAGGCTACGTCGCCGCCCGCACGCAAACAGTTCCACCAAGGAGTTGACCGCGGCCCGCCCTCGGCCTGCCGTGCCAAAGGCGACCCGGATTCTGAACGAGCGATGGATCTTCAATGTCCGCAATGTGGAAGCCGTGACCTCCGTTATTCCCATCTGCGCACCCCCGGGGAGCGGCTGGCAAGCCTGGTGGGCGTGCGCCCAGTCCGTTGCCGCGGGTGCCGTGCGCGTTTCTCTTGGCGCCTTTGGAAGTTCTCGGATCTCCGCTATGCGCGCTGCCCGAAGTGCCTGCGGATGGACCTGGGGATCTGGCCCGAGAGCCACTATCGATTGCCGACCTTCCGGAGCATCCTTCTGCAGCTTGGGGCGAATCCATACCGCTGCGAATACTGCCGCTACAACTTCGTCAGTTTCCGGCGGCGCAAGGAGCGCTTCAGTTTCCATAGGTGGAAAAAGGAGAGGGACGAGGTCACCCGCGCGGCCGCAACGCCAGTACCAGAACAGATGCCGCCAGCAGAAGACTAAAAGGGAAGACGCTCAAGAAACAGAAAGTGGTTCCAAGTGACCCACTTTCCAGCTTGCTCTCCAACCGGCATGCCCGGCCCGAGCGTAGCACACAGTCACACCGAACGCTTTCTCCGTTGCTCCACGTGACCGGTTTTGGCCGACCCCGCTTCGATGCTCCGAAGACCGCCTGCAAGTCTGACTGCTAGAAGCCGACGTCTGAGAACGGCCTTTCACTCGCCCACAGCGATTGCTCCTTTTACAGAGCCGCCGCGGCAGGGTCGTCGATCCCGACCTATTCTTTCAACGTCCCACCGGACCGTTGATGAACCCGTTCGGCCTTTGGACTCCCTTCCCCGCCACCGATTGCCGCCGGTCACGGTGAAGATCAGTGTCCTCGGCCCGTTGTCCACCTCGGATCCAGCTGTCCCAACCTCTCCTCGCGCGTCCACTCCCCTTTCGGATTTTCAGGCCCGTTCGGATCGCAGTGCTCGGCGCGATTACTGATCAGGAAACTTACCCCTCCGGACTGCCCGATTGCCCTTCGCTCCCCTCCGGCGTTGTTTCTTAGTCAATCCCGCCGAAAGCTCACCGTTCCAGGCTCGCTACAACCCGTGAGGCCCGCTGTTCCGTGAACCTCTTGGAACCATCCCTATGATGCACTCGATCCAAATCCAAGTCAAACGAAATCGTCATCGGATCACAGCTTTTCCAAAGATTTTATTGCCTTTATTATCAACAAGATATGGACATTTCCAGTCGGATTTGTTGTGAATAAAACAGGATGGCTGTCGAGTGTTTTATTGAGCGTTGCCCGTTGTGAGCCGCAGAATCATTCCGGTATCCGTAGCAACCCAGATGTGGCTCTCGTCTAACGCCGAGAGTACGGCACGGCTCGCCACTGCACGATAGTCCACGTCCATGTCCTGCCACTGGTTGAGGTCGCTGCTGCGAAGGATCTTGAGCTTGCCCGGTATGGGGGCGTGATGGAGTTTCCCGCTCGGTTCAAATCCAGCGAGATAGGCTTCGCCATCGGGCGTGATCGCAATGTCCGTCACGGCTCGATTCTTCTCACGAAACACGCGCTCGCTTTTTCCGCTGTGCCAGTCGAGGCGGAAGACTTCGGAAGGCCACTCGAAGAAATGGAAGAACTCGATCAACCCGAGGCCCGTGCCCTGAGGGGCCAGGACAACCCGTGTAATGCGGCCGAAGAGCGACATGGTGGAGGAGGTCCACCGCTTGCCGCCGTCCCGAGTTTCGAGGAGGATGTTCATCGCCGGCCATTCGCGCCGCATTTCCGCCAGCTCCGGATCCATCCAGTCTGGAAACGGAGAGCCCTGCCGGCGCGGCGGCACGCTCGCCCCGGTGATGACGCCCGTACTCCCGTTTACAAACGTGATCGAACTGAAGAACGTGTAATCCCGCGTGCTCTTGACTTCCTCGGCGGCGGCGACCCGGCTCCAATTCTGGCCGCCGTCCTTTGTTTCCCAGACTCCCTTGTCGGCTCCGACAGCCCAGCCGTTCCGTTCGTCGAGAAAATGAACGCGGTAGACGTCCTTTGGACTCTTCCGCAATTTCGTCCAACTCCGGCCCGCCTCCACTGTCTTCCAGATTCCGTCCGGCGTAACCAACCACCCCACGGACTCATTCAAAAAGAACAGGGAGATCCCGATTTCCTTAAACGAAGTGTAGGTCCAGGTGCGCCCGCCATCGCTGGTGACCAGCATCGCAGGCTTGGTCTTGCCTTTCTTCGTGGTCAGTATCCCAACGGCAACACCGCGGCCGGGAGAGGAGAACTTGAGATCGTTGATCGCCAGAGTGGTGTCTTTGGCGTCGTGAAAGAACTGAAGCTCCCAGCGATCAGCCGCGCAAAGACAGGACGCACCGCAGAGGATGGCGAGCGCAAGAGCTCTCCTCATGCGGCGCCCGTCGGCCGGGGAAGGACGGGTCCCGAGGAGAGGACCAGCTCGACGTGGTTGGCGGCCTCGATCGCGGTCGGCTCCATGCGCGCGAGCACCAGCAGGCAGCCGACCTGCTCGCCGACAGTGGTCAGGAGTTCCATCTCGCCGCCCGTGTGCGGGTGCGGCAGCCGGTGCTGCACGTTGATGACGCCGACGACGCGGTTGCGGGCGATGACGGGAGCGGACAAGAAGGCCTCGTAGCTATCCTCGGGCAAGTCGCCGAACGCTTTGAAGCGAGGGTCTTTGTAGGCTTCGCGCGAGATGGCGAGCAGTCTTCGTTCGCGGGCCACCCATCCAGTCAAACCTTCCGAGGTCTGCAGGCGCACCTTGCCGATACTCGAGGGATGCGGCGTGTTTGAAGCACAGAGGACCAAGTCGTCGTTATCAAGCAGGTAGACAAGGCAGGAGTCGCACTCGGTGAATTCGACAACGAGACCCACGATGCCCTGCAGGACCTCCTGGAGGCTCATCTCGCGCACCATCATCCGGCTGATCTTCTGAAACAGCCGCAACTGCTGGTCGATGCGCTCAAGGCGCAACTCCAAGTCCCGGACCTTCGGCACTCCTCTATTATCCCAAACGCTCAGGTGTCTGAATCGGGCGCCGTGGACAGCCTGGATTATGCGTCGACGTGGCCGGAGAAGTAACGGTCGAGTGCGACTTTGTTGCGATCGGCGAGCTCGCCCGAAAGTTTCTGCATCTCCGATTTCGGCATCGGCGTAAATGTCCGGGCGGTCTGGATGTTCTCATCGAGGAACTCGAGCTTGGGCATGCCGACTACGGCGGCGGTGACCGGCAAAGAGAGCACGTACCGGAGCAACTGTTGGGCTGGCGCCTGGCCCACGATCTTCTCCTGTGCGAAGATTTTCATGCCGATTACACCCATCTTCTTCCTGTTGGCGACAGGCAGCGCAACCGACTCGAAGCTGGTGGGCCCTCCAAGCGGATTGGGGGACATCCCACGCGCCCCGTTTGCCATGCCGACGAGAGCGGCGTTGAGCGCCATCTGCGTAACGTTGAAGTCGTGCCGTTCGAGCGCGGTCTTCAGCGCGACCGGATCGCTGTGGCAGGTGATGCCGATGAAGCGCGCCATTTTCTGGTCGCGGATCTTGTAAAGGGTTTTGAGAACGCCGTCAGGAGCTTCGATGGCGGCGAGGTCCTCCATGTCGTTCAGGCTGTGGATGTGGAGCAGATCCACATGATCGACCTGGAGCCGTTTCAGACTGCCCTCGAAGGTCCGCATGGCGTCGTCGCCCTTGCGGTCCTGGACTTTCGTCGCGAGGAAGATTCCCTGGCGGCGGGTTTTCATCACCTTGCCCACCCGCTGTTCGCTGACGCCGCGGCCATAGCCGTACGCGGTGTCGACGTAGGTGATTCCCAGATCCAGCGCACGGTTCAACGCTTCAACGGAAGCATCCTCGTCCTTGTACATCAGGAAGCGGCTGCCACAGCCGAAAGCGAGGATTGAGACTTTCTGCCCCGTCTTGCCCAGAACTCGCGTGGGAAGTGCATTGCCCTCGGCGCCAACGGCCGTTGTCGCCGCCAACGCACCCAGAAACTCACGTCTTGAAACGTTCATTATCCGCTCCTTACACCCCAGAGGGTCCCGATTCTTCTGACAGGTCCTACCTCATCGGTGTTCACCAGCGTATCCTACTACGCGGCGCGCCTTCAAGTGCGCGCAGGCTCATGCCCCGGAGGGGTCGAACAGCTCGATCTGGTTCTCGTCGTCCGCCGCGCTCCCGGCTGGACGCTCCTCGCGCTCGCCGGAGCCTTCTTCAAGCATGGTCCGGACCTCGGCCGCACTCAGAACCGGCCGGACGATCGTTGCCTCATCCTCCGGGAGGAACAGCAGGATCTCGGAAAGCTGCACGGAATCACCGGCCACGAGATCGGGCGAGTGGGTGGTCATCAGCAGTTGCCGGTCCGAGCGGCGCCCGAGACGGGCGAGCATGCCGGGGATCAGGCGGACCGCCTGGGGGTGGAGGGAGATTTCCGGCTCCTCCACCAGCAGCGGCCCGCCACCTTCGAGCGCTGTCCACAAGAGGCCGATCAACCGAAGCGCGCCATCGGGAAGCTGCTGTTCGGTCTGGACTGCCCCGCGCGAGCGCCAGTGCTCATGCCTGGCCCGCAGATGGGGTCGGCCGCGGGCGTCGCGGCGAACGTCGAGCTGCTCAATCCGCGGCATGGTGTCGTGGAGCGTTTCGAGGATGAACCTCAGCCTTGCGTGGCATGTTTTCTCCGGCATCGCGGCCATGCGATCGAGGAGGTCGCCACCAAACGCGTCCAGCTCGCGGGCAGCAGACCGTTCCGGCTCCCGGACAAGCTGCGGGGCGAGGTGCCAGTAGTGGATCGACCGGAAGAAGGCGGCTAGCTCGCGGAGATCGTCCCGGCCGGATTCCTGCTCTAGCAGGGTTCGTTCCAGGCGCTCGGGCGCGGCGGAGTCGCGCTCATCGGGCCGGACGAGCACCTCGTGGCCGCTGCTCAGAAAACGCTCCCGCTTGATGACCGGCCGCGGCTGGCTCTCCTGATTGAAATGAAGCTCGTATTCCCAGCCGGCCGGGTCGCCGCCGACTCCCGCGTGGACGAGAATGCCGATGTCGGAGTCCTGGCGGGCGGCGAGGCAGCGGAGCTTGCGCAGTCCGCCACGCTTCCGCACGGCTTCCCGGAATCCCACGCCGGGTGTCACGAGGTCGTGGAGAAAGCGGAAGAGGTCGAGGAAATTTGTCTTTCCGGAAGCGCTGGGCCCGGCAAGGTAAGTGCGCCGCTCGAGGGTGGCTTCAACTCGCAGAAAATTCCGCCAGTTCTTGAGCTGGATGTGAGTGAAGCGCCGGCTCTCGTCGCCCGATCCTCGCATGCGCGCTCAGCGCGTCCTTTCGGGAGTACCCAGTGTGACACCGCGGCACCGGGGACGCAAGAGCCGCGAAGGCCCGCCCCTACTCACCGAGGAGATGGAGAACGACCTGGCGGCGGTGCGGGATGGAGCGGTGCTCGAACAGGTAGATCCCCTGCCAGGCGCCCAGCGCGGGGCGTCCGCCGGTGACGGGAATGGAAAGCTGGGCGCCGGTGAGCGCGGCGCGGATGTGCGCGGGCATGTCGTCCGATCCTTCGATGGTGTGACAGTACAGGCTGTCGTCTTCGGGTACCAGGCGGGTGAAGAAGGAGTTGAGGTCCTGGATTACGTCGGGGTCGGCGTTCTCCTGGATCACCAGAGACGCGGAAGTGTGCCGGACAAAAACAGTCAGCAGGCCTTCCGAGATGCCACGCTCGGACACCCATCGCTCCACCGCTCCGGTGATCTCGTAGAGCCCCTTGCCGGTTGTGGATACTGCCAGAGTGTGAAGGAATTGCCTCATTCGACAGTGACGCTCTTGGCGAGATTGCGCGGCTGGTCAACGTCACAGCCGCGACGCACGGCGATGTGGTAGGCGAGAAGCTGGAGCGGCACGACCTCTACCATCGGCAGGAAGAGGTCAATCGAAGGCGGGATGGCGATGACGTCGCGTAAGATCCGCCGAACCTCCTCGTCGCCTTCGATGGCCACGGCGATGACGCGCCCGTCGCGGGCCTTGACCTCTTGAATACTGGACAGGGTCTTCTGGTAGAGCGCCCGGCTTTCGTCGCTCGAATCGTCCCGCGCCGCCAGCACGACGACCGGGACGTCCTGGTCGATCAGCGCGTTGGGGCCGTGTTTCATCTCGCCGGCCGGGTAGCCTTCGGCGTGAATGTAGGAAAGCTCTTTCAGCTTGAGCGCACCCTCGAGAGCGATCGGAAACTGGATGCCGCGGCCGAGAAACAGGAAGTCCCTGGCGAGGTAGAGTCCTCGGGCTAAATCCTCATAGAATGTCTCGCTGGAGAGAACCGCCTCGAGTTTGCCGGGAATTCGCAGCAGTTCGGCGGCGAGATCGCGCGACACCGCGGAGTCGAGCACCTGCCGGACCTGGCCAAGGTGCATAGCCAGAAGCGCGAGGGCCGCGAGCTGCGCGGTAAAGGTTTTCGTCGACGCGACGCCGATTTCGGGCCCGGCGTGCGTGAAGAGCGTGCCGTCGGCTTCGCGCGTCACCATCGAGCGAGGCGTGTTGCAGACGGCGACGATCTTCGATCCTTTCTGCTTGGCTTCGCGAAGCGCTGCGATCGTATCGGCGGTTTCACCGGACTGCGAGATGATCACCGTGAGAACTTCGGGGCCGAGAACAGGGTCGCGATATCGGAACTCGCTGCCATAGTCCACCTCGACGGGAAGGCGCGCCAGCCTTTCGATCATGAATTTGCCGACTAAAGCGGCGTGCCAGCTTGTGCCGCAAGCGACCATCCTGACCTGACGAAATTCCCGAAGTTCCGCCGGCTGGATGCCGAGTTCGTCGAGGACGACCTCGCCGGAGTCCGGCTCGACACGGCCCGCCAGCGTGTCGCGAACCGCGCGCGGCTGTTCAAAGATCTCCTTCAGCGTGAAGTCCCGGTAGCCGCCTCTCTCTGCCATGATCGGATCCCACAGGACGTGTGTAACCTGGTGCTTCACCGGATGGCCGTCGAAGTCGGTCAGGCGCACGCCCTCCGTCGTCAGAACGGCGATCTCGCCATCGTCCAGGAAGAACATGTCCCGAGTCTGGCTCAGGATCGCGGGAACGTCCGAGGCGGCGAAATACTCGCCGGCGCCAAGTCCGATGACGACGGGAGGCCCGGAGCGGACGGCGACGATCCGGTCAGGGTCCGAGCGAGAGACGATGGCCAGCGCGAACAAGCCGGACAGCCGGCGCACGGCTTGCCGCACGGCCTCCTCGAGACTACCGTCGAAGTGCTCCTCGATGAGGTGCGCGATGACCTCTGTGTCGGTGTCGGTCTGGAAAACGTGACCGCCGGCGAGGAGTTCCTGTTTCAGGGAGAGAAAGTTTTCGACGATGCCGTTGTGCACCACGGCGACATTGCCGTGACAGTCGCGGTGCGGATGGGCGTTTTCCGCGGTCGGACGGCCGTGCGTGGCCCAGCGTGTGTGACCGATCCCATACGCTCCGTCGACGGGGGCCATGCGAATGGCTTCCTCGAGGTTTCGGAGCTTGCCGGAAGCGCGGCGCACCTCCAACCGGCGGTCGTCGTCGAGCACGGCGATGCCCGCCGAGTCGTAACCGCGGTATTCCAGGCGGCGCAGGCCATCTAGAATGATCGGGACCGCCCTGCGATGGCCGATGTAGCCAACGATTCCGGACATCGGGTGGGCTGCCTAGTCGAGGATCTCAACCCGGTATTCTTCAATGACCGGATTGGCCAGCACATCGTGAGCGATCTGCTCGATCTCCTTCCGGACCTCGTTGGGACCGGACTCGGGAGTGAGAGTGATGTCGAAGAACTTGCCCTGCCGCACGTCGGCGATGCTCTTATGGCCGAGCCCGACCAACGCCGAGCAAATCGTCTTGCCCTGGGGATCAAGGACGGTCGGCTTCAGGGAAACGTAGACACGCGCTTTCATGAGATTCCTATTGTAAGGCCTGTGGCTCGTGGCTCGCGGAGAAGATTGGCCGGGGACGACAAGCTGCAGAGCTTGTTATGCGACTCGGTACTTGCGGATCGCCTCTTCGTCGAGGTCGATGCCAAGACCGGGCTCCTGCGGGATGTCGAGGTAGCCGTCCTTCGCCCGCAGCTTCTGCCGGGTGAGAAACTCGCGAAGATTCGTTTCCTCCTCGGCGACAAACTCGCAGATCAGCGCGTTGGGAATCGAGGCCAGCCAGTGGAGCGCGGCGGTCACGTTGATGTAGGTGGTGAAACCGTGGTTGGCGATCATCAGCCCACGGTCCCAGGCGAGCGCAGCGATCTTCATCGCCTCGGTGAAGCCGCCGCAGCGGGTAAGATCGACCTGCACAATGTCGATACGGCCTCGGTCCATCAGCTCAACATACGACAGGCGGTTGCTCTCTTCTTCGCCGGCGGCGATCCGCACGTCGGTACCTTCCGAGAGTTTGCGGTAACCATCGTAGTCATCCGGGCGCAACGGCTCTTCG
>JAEHDI010000508.1 GCA_016880505.1 Bryobacterales bacterium
GCCGCATCGGGCAATGCCCCGATCCCGAACCCGTCAATGACCAAAAGTATGACTCGATTTATCATGTGGGCAATATAGCAGAAGCCAGCGTGGCCGAACAGCGATGACGTGGATTACACCCCTGCGGCAGAAGGCAACCCGGACGGATGCCTCGAAGAGATCGCTGTCATCAGAAAACGTTCCAGACGGACGCGCTATTTCTGAGAAGCTCTCCACTCCTCCAGAATCTTCAGACTCGCGCTGGTGCCGATCCGGTCGGCGCCGGCTTCCAGCATGGCCAACGTCGTCTTCCAGTCTCTGATTCCGCCGGACGCTTTCACCCTGGCCTTGCCCGCCACGGTCTGTTTCATCAACCGGACATCTTCGACCGTGGCCCCGGCAGTCGAAAATCCGGTCGAGGTCTTCACATAATCGGCACCGGCTTCGACCACCAGATGACAGGCGGTAATTTTTTCCTGCTGCGTCAGCAGGCAGGTCTCCAGAATCACTTTATGTTCGGCCGACGGCGTGGCCTTCACCACTTCCGCAATGTCCTGCCGCACATAGGCCTGATCGCCGGACTTCAGACGGCTGACGTTGATCACCATGTCCAGAATCTGCGCGCCCCGGGCGACAGCTTCCGTGGCCTCAGCCACCTTCGACTTCGTGGTATGGCCCCCGAGCGGAAAACCGATCGGAATGCCGACTCGCACGGCAGATCCGGCCGTGGCAACCACCGCCTCATCGACGTAACAAGGCGGCACGAAGATGACTAAGAAGCCAAGATCTTTGGCCTCCTGACAGAGCCGCAAGACATCGGCTTTGGTCGCTTCAGGCCGCAAGACCGTATGATCGAGTAACGCGGGTAGATTCCATTGAGTCATGACAGCGGACACTCCTTCTACGTTTTGCCGCGATGGGCGCGGGAGAAATACTTCTTTTGGTACTTTTCGACGGCTTTATTGTGCTCCACCAGCGTGGCGGAAAATTGATGCGTCCCGTCATTCTTCGACACGAAGTACAGGAACGGTGAAACAGCCGGAAACAGCGTGGCCCGAATCGCCTGCGCTCCGGGATTGGCGATCGGCCCCGGCGGAAGACCGGCCCACCGATAAGTATTGTAGGGGCTGGGATGCGAGAGATCCCTCTTGTGAAGATTGCCGTCGAAGTTCGGCAATCCGTAAATCACGGTGGGGTCGCTCTGGAGGGGAATCTTCTTCTGCAGACGGTTGTGGAACACCGACGAGATTTGCGGCCGCTCCTCACCTGAGGCCGTTTCTTTTTCAATGACCGATGCCAGAGTCAACACCTGATGGAGTGTGAGATGAATGTCCTTCGCCCGGGCCTGCCATTCCGGAGTGACCACCTGATTGAGTTGCTCCGCCATCGTCCTGATGACGTCCTTAGCCGATACCGGCTTGGGGAATCGATAGGTATCGGGATAGAGATAGCCTTCCAGCGTCTCCGCTGAAATCCCGAGTGTCTTGATGAAACTCTTATCCTTGACCAGACGCAGGAACTCGGCGCGATCCGTGACCTGATGCTGCGCCAGGACGTCGGCGATCTGCGCCATCGTATAGCCCTCGGGAATCGTGACCGCATGCAGGACCACCCGCCCGGCCGTCAGCTTGGACAGAATATCCGCCGGAGCCATCGCCGGATTCAGCTCGTATTCGCCGGGACGTATCTTCCGGTCTGCTTCGAGGGCCTTGCCGAGCAGGACAAACGCCGAGCGGCTCTTGATGAGCCGTTCTCGCTCAAGCAGACCCGCGACATGCTGAAACGTGGAGCCTTCGGCAATGACGACGACTTTGGAGGGAGGATGCTCGGCTTCCGTGACGACCGGGGCTTCAGCCCATTTCATCATCTGATACCCGGCCACCCCGGCGAGTGCGACGGCGAGGACGAGCACGATGAGGATCACGCGCAGTTTCATAGGGGCGTCCGGCTGTTTCGTGGTGCCTGTTGTCCGGCTCCGGACCTTCTCCGGTTTCCGTCGGATGACCTTGAACCGGAGAGGGTGACTGAGCCTCCAGATAACTCTGCAAGAGAATGGCGGCGGCGATCCGATCGACCAGACCTTTGCGCTTCTTCCAGCCGACATCGGCGGCGATGAGCAGCTCTTCCGCATCCTTCGTGGTCAGCCGCTCGTCCCAGGTGACCACCGGAACCGGCAGGGCATCGGCGAGCCGCTCGAGAAACTGATGCACCGCCTGCACCGCCAGGCCCTCTTCGCCGTTCAGCCGCAGCGGCAATCCCAACAACACCTTCCCGACTTCATGGATCCTGACCAGATCCAGAATATGGGCGATGTCCAGATCCAGCGTCTGCCGTTCGTAGGTTTCCAGCGGCTGCGCAGTCCAGCCC
>JAEHDI010000057.1 GCA_016880505.1 Bryobacterales bacterium
AATCGGGCGTCAATGACCCTGGGGGGATTGTCATCGCGCCGGACGGAACCGTCTACTTCACCGATCGAATTCGCAACCGGGTTCGCAAGGTGCGAACCAACGACACGATTACGACGGTCGCGGGCGCGCTGAACAACTCCTTCGGTTACAACGGAGACAACCGGCCTGCTGTGGGTGCGCAACTCAATGGACCGACGAGCTTGGCGCTCGGCCCCGACGGCAGTCTCTACATCAACGATGCCGCGAATCAGCGAATCCGGCGCGTCGGGACCAACGACACGATCACAACGGTGGTGGGCAACGGAACGTGCGCCTTTGCTGGCGACGCTCCCGTCGTCGCTGCCACAGCTTCGATCTGCACAGTCGTGGGAATTGGGATTGGCCCGGACGGTAGTCTGTATTTCGCGGAGTCCTTCACGAATCGTATCAGGAAGGTCGGGCGGGATGGGATTCTGCGAACTGTCGCCGGCAAGGGAAACGTCGGCGGGGGCCCGTGTTTCGCCATGGGCTCGGATCCGGCACCGCCTGGCATGTACGAAGCGACTTGCGGGGAGGGCATCCCAGGGCCGCAAGCATTGCTGCGCGCTCCCACCGGTCTGGCAGTTGGCCCTGATGGAACGGTGTACTTCGCGAATCAGGGCGGCGGTCGATTCTCACCGCGCATCAGGCGCATCGATCCGGCCGGCTTCATCTATGTGTTCGCCGGCGCTGATGTTCCCGTCACGCAGCTGGGCGACGGCGGTCCGGCGAAGCAGGCGCAGCTCTTCAGCGTGGCCTTCACTCCGATTGCCGTGGGCCCCGACGGCAGCGTGTTCTTCGCGACCGACGGTGCGCAAACCCCGGGTTACAACCGGGTACGGCGCGTGCGTCCCGACGGGCTGATCTCGACGGTCGTTGGTGACGGCCAGGCTGGCAGTACGGGAGACAACGGTCCCGCGCGGCGCGCGCGGATTCAGCGCGTCGAGGGCATCGCGTTCCAGCAAGACGGCTCGATGCTTATTTCGGACGACGCGAAGGTGCGGAAGGTCAGTCCGCCCTTGCCGGGCTTGGCGGGTGGACAGCAGGTGATCGCGTCGAATGACGGGAGCGAGCTATACGTGTTTAGTGCGGCGGGAAGGCACCTCATCACTCTCTCGGCCGTAAGTCGGGACACACTGTTCACGTACGTCTATGATGGCAACCGGCGCCTGATTTCAATACGTGATCGGGACGGGCGCGTGACACTCTTGCAGCGCGATGGCTCAGGAAACCTTGTCGCGATCGTTCCGCCCGGTGCTCTACCAAGCGCTGTGTCGGTTAGTGCAGGCGGCAGCTTGGATAGCATCGTAAACCCGGCAGGGCAGCCGCTCAGATTCACGTACTCAAGTGGCGGCCTGCTTTCTGGAGCGATCGACGCCAACGGGCAGACTAGCGGCTTTACTTACGACGGCGCCGGCAAACTAAGCCAGATACGGTCCGCGGATGGCGGCGTCACACATGTCGCTGCGACCGATTCGCAGACTGTTTTCACCTCGGCAACTGGAGTTCCTTCCAGCATCACAACACGAACACTTTTCGACGGCTCGCGACAGGTCGTCACAACCGGCGAGGGAATCACTACTAGCGTAACGACCACGCCGGATGGGATAACAACGACGCAATGGCCCGACGGAAGCTCAAACAAGGTAACTCCGCTTGCGGACCCTCAGCTTGGAATGCAATCGCCACTCGAGGACCTCGTAACCAGGTCAC
>JAEHDI010000509.1 GCA_016880505.1 Bryobacterales bacterium
CGTAGTCTTTTCCGAGCTTCTTGAGCATGAGCTTCGAACCGTCGTGAAGGGTAACTTCTCGTACCGCACCCTCCTCGATCTCCACCGAGATGTCTTCGTAGGACGGGACGAAGTCCACTTCATGGAGTGGTTCGTCGTGCTCCTTCATGTAGGTGTAGCTCTTCGTCGATCCTTCGTGGTCGTTGAAGGTGACGCACGGTGAAATGACGTCGATGACCGACAGCCCCTTGTGAGCGATGGACGCCTTCAGGATCGCTGAGAGCTGCCGCTTGTCGCCCGAAAACGAACGCGCCACCAACGTTGCGCCGAGTTCGATGCCGAGCATGCAGCAGTCGATTGGCGGCAAATCGTTCACAATGCCGGTCTTCAGCTTCGCGCCCAAGTCCGCGGTGGCAGAAAACTGGCCTTTTGTCAGGCCATAGACGCCGTTGTTCTCGATGATATAGATCATCGGGATGTTCCGGCGCAACATGTGCATGAACTGGCCGATCCCGATCGATGCGGTGTCACCGTCGCCGCTGACGGTGATGCCGATGATGTGGTGGTTGCCCAGCACAGCGCCGGTGCCGACCGCCGGAGCGCGTCCGTGGACCGCATTGAATCCATGGGCGAGGTTCAGAAAATAGGCCGGCGACTTCGATGAGCATCCGATCCCGGATAACTTCGCCACCTGCCACGGCTGGACGCCCATCTCGAAGAAACACTCGATAAGCCGCTCGGAGATGGCGTTGTGTCCACAGCCGGCGCAAAGGGTCGTCCGTGCTCCTTTGTAGCTGGCGACTTCCAGGCCGATCCGGTTGACCTTCTTGGGGGGCGGGGAAACGGTCGTGCTCATAGTCCCTCCTGTCGGACGATTTCGTCGGTAACAGTGCGAGCGTCGAGCGGCAAACCTCCGTAGTAGCGGACGCTCCTCAGTCTCTGAACGTACTCCGGGTCCAGATCCAACTTCATCAGCGCCAGCATCTGCCCATCGCGGTTCTGCTCGACGACATAGACGCGGGAGTGGCGGCCGACGAATTCCCGCAGTTCGTCCGTGAAGGGATACGCCTTTAATCGGAGATGGCTGGTTTCGAGGCCGTATTCATGCGTGAGCTGATCGCAACTCTCTTCGACCGCATACCTCGACGTGCCGTAGCAGATCACACCAATAGACGCCTTGTCGTTATAAGAGATCGCCGGGGCCGGGACATGCTTGCGCATCGATTGGAACTTGAGCGCAAGCCGGTCCACGTTCTGGATGTAGTCGTCCGGCCGCTCGCTGTATTGCGCCTTTTCGTTGTGCCCGCTGCCGCGAGTGAAGTAAGCGGCCGTGGGGTGATTTGTGCCCGGCAGGGTGCGGTAACCTACACCGTCCCCGTCCACGTCTTTGTAACGCGCGAAACCACCGAGCCGCTCCAAATCCTCCGCTGTCAGCACCTTGCCGCGGCGGATCGGCTCGGTGGGGTACGGGAACGCATCGGACATCCAGTTGTTCATGCCGAGGTCGAGGTCGCTCATCACGAACACCGGCGTCTGGAAGTACTCCGCGAGGTTGAACGCCGTGCCGGCCATGGTGAAGCACTCCTCGGGTGACGACGGTAACAACATCGGATGCTGCGTGTCCCCGTGAGAAAGCACTGCGGTGGACAGCAGGTCCCCCTGCATCGTGCGGGTTGGCAGGCCAGTGGAAGGCCCAACCCGCTGCACATCGAAGATTACTGCTGGCACCTCGGCGTAGTAACCGAGGCCGGTGAATTCCGCCATCAGGGAAATGCCGGGACCCGACGTGGCCGTCACCGAGCGGGCGCCCGACCAACCCGCGCCAATCACCATGCCGATCGCGGCCAGCTCGTCCTCGGCCTGCACAACGGCGAAGGTCGCTTTCCCGGTTTCCTTGTCGATCCGGAAACGCTTCAGGTAACCGATCATCGCCTCGATCATCGACGACGACGGAGTGATCGGGTACCAGATGACAACGGTGGCCCCGGCGAAGACACATCCGAGGGCGGCGGCCGCATTGCCATCGATGATGATCTTGCCGGTCGTAGCATTCATCCGTTCGACCCGGAACGGGTCCTTCTTGGCGAGGTTCTGCTCGGCAAAGTCCCGTCCGGCAAGCACCGCGTTCCAGTTCAGTTCGGCTGCCTTCGCTTTCCGTGCGCCGAACTGCTTCACCAGCGCCTTCCGGACCTCCTCAAGATCGATGCCAAGCAACTGAGCGACCACGCCGTCATAAATCATGTTGCGGACCAACTTGCGAAGCCGGGCTTCCGGACACACCGGCGCCACCAGTTTGTCGAACGGCACCGGGTAGAAGTGGACGTCGGAACGCAGACTGTCGAGCTTGAGCGGTTCATCGTAGACAACCGCTGCGCCCGCATCGAGTCCGAGCACGTCCTCCCGCGCCGTCTCCGGGTTCATGGCGACGAGAAAGTCGATCTCTTTCTTTCGGCCGATCCAGCCGCGCTTGCTTGTTCGGATGGTGAACCACGTCGGCAGGCCGGCGATATTCGACGGGAAGAGGTTCTTGCCCGATACGGGAATTCCCATCTGGAACAGCGACCGCATCAGGACGGTGTTGGCGGTCTGGCTCCCCGAACCGTTGACCGTCGCAACCTGGATACTGAAATCGTTGACTACGCTCTGGCCGGCTCCCTCTGTTTGGGATTCCTCCGGCCTCACTTCCGTGGTGGACATTGATGTGTTTTCCTCAAACGGGGTGTGAAGGCGCCCCTCCCCTTATTCGATTATATGCAAACTGTTTGCAGGCCGCGGATCAACGCACTTGGTTGAGAAACCTGTGCCGGAAAACTATCGCTCGTGGGTGTCTTCGAGGTACGTGTAGCCTTGCAGGCCTTCCTCATAGAAGCGCAGCAGGCGCCCGGATTCCTCGTACCCGATACGGCCCTCGCGCACCGCCACCTCGACATCACGGCGGAATCGTGCCAGCAGGCTTTCGGAGCGGAACTGCACGTAGTCGAGGACCTCGCGCACGGTGTCGCCCTTGATCACCGTGTCGAGGATGATTTCGTCGTTTTCGCCGAGGCTCACGTGGACCGCGTTGGTATCCCCGAACAGGTTATGGAGGTCACCGAGGATTTCCTGGTACGCGCCAACAAGGAACGCTCCGAGGTAATAAGGCTGGCCGTTGAACGGGTGCAGCGGGAGCGTGCGCTTGACGTCGCGCCGGTCGATGAACTGGTCGATCTTGCCGTCGGAATCGCAGGAGATATCTCCGAGCACCCCGTGACGCGCGGGCTGTTCCTCGAGCCGGTGGATCGGCATAATCGGAAAAAGCTGTTTCACCGCCCAACTGTCCGGCATGCTCTGGAAGAGCGAGAAATTGCAGAAGTACGTGTCGGAAAGCATGGCGTCGAGCGGCTCGAGTTCC
>JAEHDI010000058.1 GCA_016880505.1 Bryobacterales bacterium
CCGATCTACCCGAGGCGTGCATGTCAGGCAGCAATCCGCGCAACATAGAGGCCGCGACCGGCTAGGCCTGACGCCTCGTACTCCGCCGCAAGCCCCGCAGCCGAGAACGCGGCGAGCATTTCATCCACTGTAAAGAGGCCAAGCTCGTGAACTTCAGTAGCGTGTCGTACGCCTCGATCACTCTCAATTGTGTACTCAAACCGCAGGCGGGACACGCGGTCATCCACCTCAGTTGTGGCGACGCGGCGTACGCGGAGGCCCGCACGTTCGCCAATTCGCTCGGAATGATGACCTGGCTGCAGTTTGCCTGGTGGAAACCAGGGTTCGAGGACCACGCAGCCCTGCTGCCGCAGGTGAGCGCGAAAGCAGCGGAGGGTCCGTTCAACGCGAGAGAGCGTTTTCACATAGCCGATGGAGCTGAAAAGGCAGAGCACGACATCGTACAACGCGCCCAGACTGAAGTCGCTCATGTCGGCCTTAACAAATCGTCCCGTGGGGTTCTTATTCTGCGCGATTCGAACGAATTCAGGATCGATGTCCAGACCGTCCACGGCGAACCCGTGCTGGGCGGTCAGCAGGTGGGCATGCTCCCCGGTGCCACAGCCAACGTCGAGAAGTCGGTGGTACGATGGATCGATGGTTCGCAACAGCTGTGCGATTTGTGCACTCTCAAGCTGATAGTCTTTGAAGCTCGAGTAGATGAGGTCGTAAAGTTCTGCGGATTCCGTAAACACGCGGATGGCTGCCTAACGTGATGCGCTTGAGCTGCGGGCGCTCAGCCCGCGTGGGTGCAAACGCCCACCCGGCCCGGCGTGCCGCTACGAGCGCCCGTAGTCAAACCACACTTCCCACCGTTGCGGCTCGGACGCACGGGTCCCGGGGTCGGCAACCCAAATCCTCGCGATATCAGCAGACGGCAGAGTGACTGGAGGCGCCTCAGAGTGGGGCGACACTTGAACGTCCCGACGCGTCACGGAGCGCAGGATGCCCTCGAGCGACCGGCCATCATGTGTTCCGATCCGCACCTGGACGGGCCCCGCCCGACCCTGTGCTTCGAGCCAGTCCAGCGTGTCGGCGAGAGCCTGGTGACGACTGGGCGAAAGCACGCGCGTGCGGCCTAACGGAGCGCGCTTACGCTGCGGCGCGCTGCGAAAAGACTCATTCCTTAATCTACGCGCTCCGGCCGCTGCAAGCGCGTCTTAGCAGCGGCGCCGGCGGCGGCCCGCAGTGCCGCGATCTCGTGCACCAGAGCGTCTGCAACAGTTTGAGCGGAGATGGCCGATGTATCCAGAACGCGTAGACCCAGCGCGTCGGCTTGGCCGCGTAGATAAGCCGCCCAGGCATCCATTCTGTCACTGGCGAGCTCAGGCTGTCCGCGCAAATCGCGGAGCCGTTCGAGTCGAACCGCTCGCGTACAATCGAGGAGGAGAATACGAGCCTGGCTGAAGCCGGCCCTCGCCAAGTGCCGCGCGATGAAGGATGGCCGCGTTTGGCCCTCGAGCACGGCGACCTCACAGCTATCGGGGTTGGCGGCAAGGCGCTCGATCCAACGCTTCGTCATCTCCTCCTGCCACCGTTCTCCGCTGCCCCAGTCTCGATGCATCTCGGCAGGGCTCGGCACGCCGCTATCGAAGAAATAGCACCGCACACCTGGTAGGTGGCGAGAGGAGAGAGCTTCTACGGCGGCGGTTTTTCCCGCACCGGAG
>JAEHDI010000510.1 GCA_016880505.1 Bryobacterales bacterium
GGTGAAGCGCAGGACGTTCAAGATCGCGGGGCCCTGCCAGTGAGAGGTCGGCGGATCGTCAAGAATCACCCGCTTTATGCGGTCGTCGAGGATGGCCGCGTACAGCGCAGGGACGCCCATCTCCTTGCGGGCATAGATCGAGACGTTCGAGAGATCAAGTTTCTCCACTTCAGCCAGGTAGTCGAGAGAACGGAGGACGTCCCAGGTCTGCATGGTCTCGATGGTGCCGCCGAGAAGGCCAAAGGTCATCTTGACGTTGGCTTCCTTGTAGTTCGACATCGGATAATCCACCGCTCTCGGCTCGAGCACGAGGACGGCGTGCGTTCCGAAGGCGCCGAGCAGCGGATCGTAGTCGATCGGGTAAACGACGTCCTTCTTCCCCTTGACGTATAGGAGTACCGGACGCGCGGGCTTGTCCGTTTTTGGAAGGAACAGCTTACCAGTAACACGGAGGTTCTCTTCGGTATTGAACTGGACGTAAAACGGGCGGCAAAAGTTGTCCGTCCATTCCTTGGCCACGTCCTTCCAGGCATCAAAGGGAGCTTTCGTCTTCGGGAAGGCGCGGAGAGCTTTATCCTTCAATTCCGCGACCACCTTCGTCCGGCGCTGTTTCCACGCGTCGAGCGATTTCGGGGCCACAGGGCGGGCGGATGGAATGAAAATCTTCTCGATATAACCGTTCACGGCGTCCGCCGGGTAAGACTTGAGGGCGGTGAGCAGACCGAACTCCTCGTGTTTGATTTCGCCCTCCTCAAAAGGAGTCGGATCGTTGCGGATCCAGCGGTTGATCCACTCGTTGGCTTCTTTCCGGAACGGCAGGATGTCGGCGTGGGGCGCGTCGTGATCGTATTCGGCGACCTTTTCCGCGGCGCCATAGAGCTCATAGATTGGCCGGACGCGCTTGTAAACCTCCTTGTAGCCTGGCGTGGGAAAGGAGGGGTCGCGGCGGGCGCTGATCATCTTCAATGGCCGCGGGGCGATGAGCGCGCCGACAACCGGGAGGTCGGCGAGAAACGGATTCCGGAAATAGATGCAGTCGCAGTTTTCCTGGACGGCGTCGAGGGCGGTGTGATGTTCGACGGTCCAGGTGGAGCAGACGGCAGCGGCGACCTGAACGCGCTCGTCGGCCGCGGCGGTGAACCAGGTGATGGCGCCGCCGCCGGAGATGCCCGTAACGGAGACGCGTTTGGGATCGACCTCGGGACGCGTTTCCAGATAGTCGAGCGCGCGGATGGCGTTCCAGACCTCGGGGCCGGCGGGGGTGTAGCCGAGCGAGAGCCAGTCCCACATTTCGAGGTCGTGGGTACCGTGATGGAGTCCGGGGACCTCGCCAAATTCGATGGAGTCAATCAGGAACGCGGCGTAGCCGTGACGGGCGAACCAGATGCCGTGGTGCTGATAGCGCACTTTGTTGCCCCAAGGTCCGGGCGAATGACCGCAGAGGTAGAGCACCGTGGGAAGACGGCCCTGTTTGCCTTTAGGCAGATAGAGGTTACCCGTCACGTAGAGACCTGGCATGCTCTGGAAAACGATGTTCTCGACGCGGTAGCCGTCGCGCTCGAAGCCGCCGGTAACCTGCGCTTTGAGCGGGGTCTTCGCCGGCATCGGGTCGAGTCCGAGCACGTACAAGTACTGCTTCTTGATCTCCGGGCGGCGACGTTGCCATTCGGCGAGCGTGGTGATGTCGCCGGGGAATGCGCGGGTGATCGCCTCGGCCCGGCGCACAAGGTTCTCCTGGAAAAGCTTGTACCGGAGGTCAATTGGAGCGCGGCCCGAGGCCGGTTGCGCGGAACAGGAGAGGGCGCAGAGTAACAGTGCCGCGAAGGATCGTTTTATTGGCATAGATTGAGTGAGCCGCGAATGCACGCGGATGAACGGGAATGAAGGTATCGGAGTGTTGGAGACGTCCGAATGAGGAACAGCGGCCTGAGAGGCCGCCGCAAGCCGGGGGCTTGCCCCACAAACTCGGTAAGCGGATAGGGTCACGAGATCGTTGCTGGGGCCGGAATGCAGGCCCTGTCTGGAGAGAGTGTATCAGTAGTCGGGGCGGAGGCCAAACACATCCACTACCAGCCGGCCTGCGCGCCTGCCCTCTACAGCCGCGCACCGGTACTTTGGAGGATCAACCGCGGGCGAATGGGTGTATACTACGGGCAGATCCGCTTTTAGGATAAGGGAGTCTTTAAAGCTTTAAAGTCCGACTGCGAAACCGCTCCGGCCCACCGGCCGGTTTGGCTCTCCTCCGGATGTCCAGAAAGGGAAGTTGATCATGAACACTCTACACAGATCGTTTGTTCTTGTTTTACTCGTATGTGTCCTGACCTCGATGGCCTGGTCACAATCGAGCACAGGCAGCGTCCGTGGAACCGTCCAGGACCAGACCGACGCCATCATCCCCGGCGCCACGGTCATCCTGACGAACACCGCGACCAACGGTGAATCCAGGACCACCTCCAATGCCGTGGGACTCTATGTCTTCCCCGCGGTTCGTCCCGGGCCGTACAAGATCACGGCCGAATTTGCAGGGATGAAGAAGTTCGAAGGCACGATGACGGTCCAGGTGCAGAAGGGCGAGACCGTCAATATCGTCCTCTACCCCGAAACTACTCAAACCGTCGTGCAGGTGGAAGACGTCACCCCGATGTTAACGGCAGACAGCCAGACCCTGGGGCATGTGCTCGAGCGCACGCGCATCGAGCAGTTGCCGATCAACGGGCGGCAGGTTATGAGCCTGCTGAACACGGTCCCCGGCCTGACCTTTGACGAGGGCGGCGACCTTCGCACGCTGGGCGAACGAACCGGCACTCACGATATCAGCCTGGACGGCGCCGCGCTCACCGAGCCGGTTTACGCCGGCGGCACCGTGAGACGGCAGCCCAGCCTCGAGAGCATCCAGGAATTCAAGGTGGACATGAATGCCGTGTCCGCGAAGTATCCCCGCCAGACCAACATCATCCTGACCACCAAAGGCGGCGGCAACACTCTGCACGGTTCGCTGTTTGAGACCAACCGCGACAACTACTACGGTTGGGCGCGTCGGCGCGAGGACGGCAACACGCCCGGCAAGTTCATCCGCAACGAATACGGCGGCACCGTCGGCGGTCCGGTGTGGATACCCAAGGTATACAACGGCAAGGACAGGACCTTCTTCTTCTTCGCTTTTGAGCAGTTCAAGCAGCGTTCCGGCGCAATCGGCCGTTACAAGGTCCCGACCGAAGCGATGCGCAACGGCGATTTTAGCGGCCTCGTGGATTCGAGCGGCACGCTCTCGCGGCTCTACGACCCGTTCCAGACCGACCCGGTCACGCACCTCCGGCCTCAGTTTGCCTACCAGGGCAAAGCCAACGCGATCGATCCGGCGCTGGCGAGCCCCTTGTGGAAATACTTT
The DNA here is from genome assembly GCA_016880505.1 of Bryobacterales bacterium. Taxonomy (GTDB): domain Bacteria; phylum Acidobacteriota; class Terriglobia; order Bryobacterales; family Bryobacteraceae; genus JAEHDI01. The sequence goes on from JAEHDI010000510.1 coordinate 3,389, forward strand.
GCCGAGCAGCTCCCGATGCCGAACCAGGCGGGCGTAAACCCGCTAGTCGCGAACAACTACTTCGGCCCGCGGCCGGATAAGTACAATCAGTGGACGTGGACGGCCCGTTTCGACCAGCGTCTCGGCCAAAACGACCAGGTGTACGCTCGTCTCAGCAACTCCTATTCGAAGCGCTTCCGCGCGGCTGCCAATGGCGTACCCACTCTCGATGGCCTCGGCAACTCCCGGACCGACTACTTTCCCGACAAGAGTCTGGCCTCCAACTGGACGCACTCGTTCTCGCCGACCTTCTTCAACGAGTTCATGTTCAGCATGAGCCGCACTACCGGCGGGAACTACACCGGCGAGAACGGCTATTACGCGGACATGCTGGGACTGCCCAACCCGGGCCACCAGGTCGGGTTCCCGGTCATCTCCACGATGGGCTTGAGCAGCGGCAACTACTTTCAGCCGGTGAACGGCACGCAACAGTGGTTCAACCATTTCATTCTGGACGACAACGCCACGAAGATCCTTGACAATCACGAGATCCAGTTTGGCGTTCACTTCCGCTACGACCAGTTGACCTACCTGCCGCAGCAGCAGCGCTCGGCCGGCAACGTTTCGTGGCAAGCCATCGGCACGGCGCTCTTCGATCCCAATTTCCCCAATCGCAGCCGAGCCGTCCTCAACACCGGACACCGGCTCGGCAGTGCGTTCCTCGGGCTGGCCAACTACGAATACCGGGTGAACAAGGGCAAGTACTACATGGGGCAGAATGAAGATGCCGCCTACATCCAGGACAACTGGAAGGTTACCCCGCGGCTGACCCTTATGGGCGGCCTGCGCTGGCAGTTCAGCCCTTACCCCAAGGACAAGTACGACATCTTCAGCGCGTTCGACCTGAATAACCTGGCGATCGTCCTGGGCAACGAGCTTGATACGTTCTACAAGCTCGGCGTCACTTCGCCGGCGTACATCGCATATCTCGAATCCAACGGCGCCAAGTTCGAGTCGGCCGAGCAGGCGGGCTTCCCCAAACGCCTGGTCAACAACAACTGGTTCGACATCGGGCCGCATGTCGGCTTCGCCTACCGCGCGTTCGAGGGGAGTAAAGCGTTCGTCCTGCGCGGCGGCTTCGCCACGAGCTACTTCCCGATTCCGATTTGGGGCTGGAACGACCGCATGCGCAACAACGCGCCATTCACCGGTTTTTACGCAAACCCCTGGATGACGCAGGCCAGCGCTTCTCCGGACGGCCTCCGCAATTACGGACTGGTCTCCGTTCCGAAGTACATCGCCGGCCAGAACACCACGAAGGCGATCACGCTGAACGACCTTAACCCGAGCAGCATCATCGCCGGCGAGGACGCTTACAACGCCGCCTGGTTCAATCCCGACCAGCCCAGCGCCAAGGTCCACGACTGGAACCTGACGATGGAGAAGGAAATCATGAAGGACACCGTCGTGCGCGTCGCGTACGTCGGATCGCGCCTGAGCAATCAAGACAGCTACGACGACCTAAACCAGATGAAGCCCGACTACGTCTGGTACACCACCACCGGGCAGCCCTTCCCCGAGACCTCGCCGGAACTCCGCCCCTACAGCAACACGCCCTACGGCGAAATTCAGGAGTACCGCAGGGACGGCTGGGGCAACTCCAACGGCGCGACGTTCGAGATCGAGCGCCGGTTTTCGAAAGGCTACGGCTTCCAGGTGTTCTACCAGATGGTGAACTACAGCAAAGCCGCGGCACACGGCTGGTACGGCGATTCCGCAGTTGACCCGGTGACTTCGTACCTGCCGGGCGTCGTCCCCGCCGACCATAAGGAGCGCATGCGGCTCCTCCTTTACGCTCGTGACACCACGGTTCCGAAGCACGAGGTCCGCTGGAACTGGATCGCCGAGCTTCCGTTCGGACAGGGCAAGCCGGTCCTGCGCAACGCGCCCAAGATCCTCGACTACATAGTGGGCGGCTGGCAGATCAGCGGCATGGGCCGGTTGCGCAGCCATTACTTCAGCCTGCCGACCGATATTTACCCAACCGGTGACAAAATCGAGTACTACGGGCACAAGTATCCGATTCAGGACTGCCGGAGCGGCGA
>JAEHDI010000511.1 GCA_016880505.1 Bryobacterales bacterium
CAGAGCGAGGAGACCACCAGACAAAACCGCTGTTACAGGAACATTGAGACAAGCCTGTACTTCTTCAACGGAACGGAGCGTGGGATCACGGCTATCGACGAAGAAGGCCAGCCCGACACTCATGGCGGCCGCTAGCGCGGCAGCCAGAAACATGAGTTTCGCCTTACCCGGTCCATTCGGGGCGAACGGAGCTGTTGCTGCCTCAGCGATCGCGACGTTCAAAATCCTGTGACGGTCCAGTTCATCCGAAATCCGCGCATCCTCCTGCTTTTTTGCGTAGTTCAGGTAGTTCTCTTTTGCAAGATTCACCTGCCGCATCAGCTCCTCAGAGGCGATCTCCATCTGGGTCAACTTCTGGGTTTTCTTGCCGTACTCGGCAAGCACGAACCCGACAGAGTCAGCGCGTGCACGCAGTCCGGACAATTCGGCTCTGGCTTTCATCAGCTCCGACCTGATCCAATCATGAGTGGGGTCTCTGTCAGTCACTTCCTCCGTCGGGGGAGCCTTCTCGTGACTTTCGATAGCCTGCTGCGTCTGGGCGATTTGATTCTCGATAATCTGAAGCTCCGGGTAACCCGGTTGAAACAGGCGCATCAACTCCGTGCGCTTGAGTTGCAGCTCCAGAAGCTTGGTTCGCAGATCCTCCAGCGCTCTTGACGACGTTCGGATCTGTGTGACTGTTCTCGCCGGAACGGATGCGCTGAGCTTCTCCAATGCCTGGATCCGCTCTTCGGCGACCGCGATACTAGCTTTGTTCAGCTCACCGTCCGCCTCGAATTGCACCATTCTCTGAAGCGTTGCCTCCTTCATCAACTGTGGTGACGCAGCCTCAGGATCGGACGCAATAGCGCTCAACCGTGCCTCGAGCCGGCGAAGCCCCTGGCGGTACTGCTCGGCTTGCTCTCGGAAGAACTCATATGCACCGCGCGGCCGGTGCATTTCCGTATGTTTCTCGAGATACGCTGCTGCGAGGGTGTTCAGCACGCGAGCCGACTCCTCTGGATCCGCGCTTCGATACGCCAGTCTCATGAGCGTCGACTGCCGCATTGGCTCCGCTTCAAGTTGGCTGTCAAGCTTCGATACGGCGGCGGCGATTAACGCCTCTTGACTGGGAGGAGTCTGGCGAAGGAAAGATCCAAGCAGAGAAGGTGAATTAGCTGAAGTACCTTGTTGCTCGTGCAGGCGGCACTTCACCACGACACTGCGTAGAAGATCTCGACTCCGCAACAACTGAAGTTCAGTGTTGATCTCGTCCGGCGAGATGCTCATCAGTGGCCGGGGTGCGGAGGCAGAATCAGAGGTGACGACAGAATCTACCCGGCCTCGGTTAAACAACAGCTTCAGCTCGGCCTCAAAAGTCTGGGGCTGCGGCAGTACGTAAAGAGCCGCACCTGTCACGATGCCGAGAAAGGCGGAGATGATGAGACGCGAACGTCTGAATGCGACATAAACGCAATATCGGAGAGTTGGTACACCAGCTCGATATCTTGGAGGCATCAGCTTTTTTTGGTCGTCCATGAGTGGCCTCGATACAATGGAAGGGTGATCGATTTCACCACCGCTAAAAGGGGCGGACTGAGGGGCCGATAGTCAAACGTGGGGTGAAGAGGCGCAATTTACTCAGGGCGCTCTTCGGAATGAACAATAGGTCCCCCGGTTGCAGAAGAAGGTCTTCCTCGAGATTCTTCTTCGCTAGCATATTTTTCAGGTTGATTTCCCGCACTTCGGTCCAATCTTCGGCCGTAGTGCGAAATAGCAGTACCTGAGAGTGTTTTGCATCAGCGGTGAATCCCCCGGCGATTGCGATCGCCTGCGCAACGGTCGTTGTGCCACGCAAGTCGTACTTCCCTGGGTGTCCAACCTCGCCCGTCGCCATGAAGTACGGCTTTTCGAAGTCCTTAAGCTCAATCGTTATGGCAGGTTCACGAAGAGTCTTTCCATAGGCAGATACCAATGCGTCGGTCAATTCAGGTACGGTCAGGTTTTGCACGTACAGATCGCCGACGATTTGGAGTGTGACATAGCCGTCCGGCTGCACCGTCAAAGTCTGGTTGAACGCCGGTACATGGGGGAACGTGACTGTGAAAACGTCCCCGTTTCTAATTCGATAGCGGGGGTGGCGAGTTTCGAAGGGTGTTGTTGTCGTTCTGGAGGTTCCGGCCGGGCCTGTTGTCTCAACTACTGCCTGTGTGCCGAGCTGACCGGTACTTGCCGGTGCGATCGTGGTCGACCGGGAGGTCTTGGTGGTCTGTGGAGTCGCGATAGCTGCTAGAAGTACAAAAATTGTCATGCAAAGAACAGATCTACGGTAGTTCATTGCAGCGTCCTCATTTCATTGCTTCTGCGACATCAACCTGGGTGCGCCAGGCAGGTCAGGGGAGGTCGCAGACGGAAATCCTGCTTTTCGTGGCCGCCCTAGATCATCACGTCGAAACCGGTTCGTGAGTATGGACACTCTCGGCCGCCGGCGGATGGGCTGCGTGGTGAGGCAAAAGGCCCGACTGCTTGATTACACGGGCCAGTGCATCGGTTTTCCGATGAAGCGCCATAACGATTCCTGTCAATACTCTGACTGCCTCATCCGTGTTGTCTTCCTGATGTGATCCGGAGACTGGTCGTCTCAGTTGTGTGAGAACGGCAGGTACTCCGAAAGAGTTGAGCGTTAGCGGGCTCTGGGGGTTGCTGTCGAGCAGGCAGCACACCGTGGACCTGATGAACTCTGAAAGGCTACGGGCGCCGGAGGCGAGGGAAATTGAGCGGAGGGCCTCATATTCCCAGTCGGCCACGCGGAACGTGATCAGGCGACTTCGTGGATTGAGAATACCCATTAGAATTTACTCCAGTGAGTTCCAGTCTTTCGCAGCTCCCGGTCAGTGCCGGGAGATTACCAGTCCCTGGACGGATGTGCTTCCCCACTTGAGGCCAGAACAGAGGCTGGGACCCCTGGGGTGTGCTCCAAAACACGAATTGTGGCAGGCTGTCCGCCTGTTCGACGGACCGACCAACCGTCAATCTCGACCGCCACAGCTCGCTGAAGAAGGGTCAGAGTGACAACCAGGCGATCCGGCTTCTTGAGTCCACTCAGGACACCCTCCAGTCCGGTGAGCGGTCCTCCGTCGATCACGACCTGGTCGCCCACGCGGGGCACCGGCCATGGATAGGCCGCGAGTCCGGACCTAAGGATTGTTTTGATGGATTCAATCTCGTTGTCGTCCACTGGAGCTGGCGTCCGCCCCACGCTGACCATCTTCAATACCCCCGGTGTAGTGAGAATTGGAAGCCAATTCCCTGTCCCGAGCCGGCAGAACACGTATCCAGGGAACAACGGCAGTTGAAGATCAACTGTTCTGTCAGACCAGCGGTGCCTTGCGTGGTAAAGGGGTAGGAATGGCTCGATCCCCTTGTTCTGAAGCGCGCAGGAAACCGGCTTCTCATGCCTTGACTTCACACGAACGGCATACCAGCGGTCGAGTACCGGATGGTCGAACTCGGTAGTACTGTCGTACGTCACTGGCGTCATTCGATCCTGGAGGGTACGCACTTCGCAAGCTACCGCCCTCTCGGTCCCATAGTGTTGCCCGGTCCGGAGAAGCCACCCAGCAGCTTCGGCCGGTGTACTCGCATGTGAATGACCAACGTATTCGCTGGCGAATACCGTTGTTCTCTGCGCGTGCTTCGCTCCGGACTGTTCGGCGGGGTCAGATATAGGGTTCCAAACAGTCTGGCAACGAGTTAGGCGGCCGGGATGCCGGCCAGCACCCAACCCGAAAACGTCGCTCGATGCGCAAGTGACCCCTGTCTGTCGGCATCGAACTCGCAGGCAGTGCTGTGACAGACGGTGGGAACCTTTCCCCAAGAATGTCAAAGGATGGCTGCCGCGAAGGCTCCCTACCGATTGGGAGCTCATTCGAGGCTAGGGGCGGCTCACGCTAAGTCTGCGTACTGGAACCCCTTCGGGTTGGTTCCAAGACTCACAGAACGCTTATGCCGTCTATGGTACTTCCAAGCCTTGAAATCGGTGTGAATCGTATTGTAATTGAATATAACGCGATGAAAATGTCAGCGGGGTTACAGGGGTCGACGGCACGCTTCCCGGTTGCGAGGGTCGATGAACATGAGAAGGGGGGTGTCGTCCCAAATGAGGGGTGGGACCCGACCCCCCCGCCGATGGTCAGCGCCCGCGAGGCTCCACTTTCGCCCACCGTACTTGTTTTAACGTCACGCGCAGACGTCGCAGCGTACGCGGAAGAGGTACTGGGCTCTGCCGGCGTCCCTGTGAGTGTCATCAATGATGAGGATGGTGCTCGAACGAGCATAGGCAAGCGGGACAGTAAGATCGGGCTGCTGTTGGTGGATGTCGAGGCGCCTCGAATAGACGGAACGGGCGCCATGCAGCGCATACACTCGGACTGGCCCGAATTGCCCGTCGTGATTCTCTCCGCCGAAAACTCCTCCATAGCCATGGAGGTTGCGTTGGAGCGTGGCGCCTCCGCTTTCGTCAGACTTCCCGTCCAAAGAGGTGACCTTCTAAACCGTGTCACGGAGTTGCTGAGGGCGCAGCCTGGGCAACTGACGGCGCGAAACGATGCATTCGGTTTGAGCGCCGGCCCATTCTGTTGCACGAACGCACGAATGCAGGCAATCCGCTCGTCTGTCCGCCGGATAGCCCGTTTCGACGTGCCTGTATTGGTTCTTGGAGAGAGCGGGGTCGGTAAGGAAGTTCTAGCGCGGCAACTGCATGTGAGTTCTCACCGGGCGGGCAAGCCATTCCTGAAGTTGAATTGCGCCGCCTTCCCGTCAGAGCTTCTGGAAAGCGAGATGTTCGGCTATGAACGTGGGGCTTTCACGGGAGCCCAAAAGACGACACAGGGCAAGCTGGAGATAGCGGACGGAGGCACGGTCCTGCTGGACGAAATCGGAGACATGGAATTGCGTCTTCAGGCGAAGCTCCTGCACGTGCTTCAAGACGGCGAATTCCTGCGAGTGGGTGGGCGCGAGCCGGTACGGGTGAACATCCGGGTCGTTGCTGCTACTCACCAGGACTTGCAGCGTGCGATCGAGGAAGGCCGATTCCGGACTGATTTGTACTATCGCCTCGCAGTGCTCGCCATTGAGATTCCTCCGCTGCGTGAGCGCCAGGATGAAATCGTCCCTATGGCGGAGTACTTCCTCAGGAAACACTGCATTCCTGGGACGCGAAGTCCGGGGATCACCGCGGAGTTGCGGGAGGCACTCCTCGCCTACGACTGGCCCGGTAATGTCCGCGAGCTTGAGAACGTCATGCAGAGGCTGTTGGTGCTGGAGGACACCACGAGCGTCATTCGAGAACTTCAGGCCAACATGCTGAGGAGGTCTGGTAACCGCCGCATGTCCGCGTCGAGCTTGCATGGAAACGAAGGCGCGCGGCCTGAATCGGCAAGCCGCAGGCGGTCCGCTTTTGAGGAAGCGAACCAGGCGAAGGCCACAATTGAGGCAAAAGCAATCCGGATTGCCTTGAACGCGACGCATTGGAATCGCAGAAAGGCCGCGGCGCTGCTGAATATCGAGTACAAGACCCTTCTTTACAGAATGAAGAAGCTCGGCATCGATAGTGATTCCGACGGTCTTCTTGCCGACTTGAAGCAGGCCTAACGCACCCACCCCCCGGTTTCAGAGTGAATTCCGCTCTGGGGCCGGCCCTTCGTCTTACCCTCACGCGGATGAGGCTCAGTCCACGGCGCGGATCGCCCTCATACGCTTTGTCCGGTCCGGGCACCGCGTAACGCTCCAGGTATGATGCTCTCATATATAGACCGAAAGCGGCTTCACGCTGTGCTGTCAGGCAGAAACTACACATTTTGTGTGGTAATTACATTCGGATCAGTCGTTTAAGTACCGTCAATATTTCTGCTACTTCGTTATTCACCAACAAGTTACAGAGCTGCTCGTCGTGTGGACCGGCACGTGCCAAGTTTGTCGCCTCGCGTAATCAAGGGCGGAATGGTCAGTCATCGACCATCTCCGAGTCATTTCTTCGCCCACGAGGTTGACACCCGGCGGCGATCGAGCAGACGCCTGTGTCCCGAGTCAGACCCGAGAGAAGGAGTTTGATCATGACGAAGTCTGGAATTCCACGTTTGTTTCTGTGTTCCATCCTCCTGTGCATCGTGATGGCGCACGCCCAGTCGATCGATTCAGCGGTGAAGGCATTCCCTGAAGCGGAGGGTTTTGGTGCGGTCGCCGTCGGCGGCCGCGGCGGGCAGGTCATCGAAGTGACCAATCTCAACGACTCCGGCCTAGGTAGCCTGCGCGCTTGTGTCGAGGCAAGTGGTTCCCGTACCTGCGTCTTCCGCATTGGTGGGAATATCTTGCTGAGATCGAAACTCGCGGTCCGGAATCCCTACATTACGATCGCGGGGCAAACGGCGCCTGGCGGCGGAATCACTCTGCGGACGGATCCGGTCAATTCCAGCGGTCTGGTCGAGATTCGCGACACGGCTTACGACGTTGTCATCCGCAATATTCGGATTCGACCGGGCCCGGGTTCCGGGGCGGGGGACGATCTCGACGCCGTCACGATCATGGGTTCGCGAGTGATTCTAGACCACGTCTCGGCGAGTTGGGGAGTCGATGAGAATGTCAACTCCTGGTACAGCACCGCGCACGATATCACCGTTCAGTGGAGTATTGTCTCCGAAGGATTGAACAACAGCACCCACACGGAGGGCCCTCACAGCAAGGGCATGCTCCTGGGTAGTCAGGACGCTCACAGTATCACGGCACACCACAACCTTTTCGCTCACAACGATGAGCGGCATCCACAAGTAAAAACCCGTACCGGGGGAGTGGTCGATGTGGTGAACAACGTCGTATATAACTGGGGACAGAAAGCCGCCTATACTGACGATTCCTACGGAGTTCCCCCGGTGAATTTCGTAGGAAATTACTACAAACCCGGCGCCAATAGCTCGCTCGGGATGTATGAGATTCATTACCGGAACGCAGCCGACAGGGGGACCGAATTGTAC
>JAEHDI010000512.1 GCA_016880505.1 Bryobacterales bacterium
ACGAAGCTACCGATGAGGGCACGGGAAAATCCTATGGCTTTCATGGCTATTAGGCGGCGGCAATACTCCCGCACGGTCTCCTCGATCCGCTCCTTCGTTCCGTAGGCCAACAGAGGCGTCGGGATGTTGCCGACGAAGGCCAGTCTTCCGGCCCACTGCTGTCTGAGCTCGAAGATGTCATTCACTTCCGGTTCGATCGGGTGGACAATGTCGAATCCGATGTCGTTGAGGATCGGAAGGATCTTCTCCATCCGGCCGTCGGTGTGCATTGCGAGGAGTTTGCCTCTTTCTTTCACCGGAGCGATCAACCGCTTCATGCGGTGCGGGAACATTTCGAGGAACATGTCCCGGCGGATGAGCAGGCCGGAGTTGTAGGCGATGTCGTCGTTGACGAGAACGAAGGCGAGGTCGGCGGCGAAACGGCCGAGGACCGCGCGGACGACGCCCTCCTGGTGATCGAGCAGGATGTCCATCAGCGACTCAAGGAACGGGCGGTCCTCGTGAAACAGATACATCGAATCAGTGACGCCGATGGCCAGCAGCGCGCTGTCGAAGAACGAAGTGAAGTTCGCGAACACGCCGACGCCGGTTCCCTCCGCGGCGCGAAGGTACCGCTCCAGGTAGCGCAACTGGTCGTCGAGCGCGGGCGGCGGCTCGAGACGGTTGAGATCGTCGCGGGTTCTGACCGTGCCGCCGGTGTAGTGCTCAGTGCCATCAGCGGCCTTCTGGAAGACGTTGTTCGGGCGCCAGGAGAAATTGCACGCGACCGCGTCCATGCCGAGTTTCCGGGCGAAGAGAACATGATCTTCCGGCGTGATGGACTGGCCGCCGACGCGCGCGTCGACGACGTCGTATTGAAGCGGGTAGCCGAGAACGTACTCGTAGACGGGCTTGCTGGTGACCCAGAACTCGAGGTGAGGCACGCGGTCCGCCTCCTGGTGGCGGAACGTTTTCAGCAGCCGGTTGATGTCGGACTCGCCGTATCCAGGCATCGCGGGCACTACCGTGGCCGGGATTCGATCAACTCGATGTCGCCGAAGAGGCCATAGGAATCGAGGTCGTAGCCCGAGCCGGGCGGCATGTGCTCGGGGGCGTCGCGGAAGAGCCAGGGCGAAACGAAACCACGATTGATCTTGCCGTGGTGCGGGCCGAGCAGATTCTTGAGCGAGCCGATGACGGTCACCTCGACCATGTTTTCGCCGTCGCGGGCGAAGCGGCTGACGTCAAGCTCGTAGGGCTGCCAGCCGATGATGCCGGCGGGCTTGCCGTTGACTTTGACTTCGGCGACGGTCCCGTGCCACTTGCCGAGTCTTACTGTGTACGCACCCTTCTTGAGCGTGAAGGCGCGGGAATAAGAGACGGCGTTCGAGTAGAACGGCAGTCCCTGTTCCTTCCACGCGCCCGGAGCAGCGCTTCGCGAGGGAACGATCTTCCAGCCGCGCGGCTGCGCGTCGAGCGCGAACTCACCAAGCACGTAAACCGGCTCGACTTCGTGGTGGATGGACATGGGCTGTGCGGCGAGCAGGATCGTGTTGCGGCCGGCAGTTAGGTGCGCCCCGATGTCGTAGACGCCGAACTCGCGGTCGACCGTCGAACTGCCAGGTGTCGATGGTCACGCCTGCCCGTCGTTGTCTGCGCATGTAGT
>JAEHDI010000003.1 GCA_016880505.1 Bryobacterales bacterium
ACATCGCTGTCGAGAGCTTCACCCGCCACGTGGAGGAAGGGCGGACCACGGACCGGTTGAAGCTGTTCGCGCAGTTGTTCCGGAACTCGCAGCGGTTTCTGTGGTACTTGTCCGCGGGGGCGGGGAAGGAAGCGGTTGGGGCGTCTGGCCGCGAATGAGGGCGAGTACACGCGAATCTGGCGGCCCACTCCACAGCGCGATCGGGTGATACAGTAATGTCTGCGCATGGAAGCCCTCCGGCCCGAGACGCCCGATCAACTTGCCGAGTCGCTGGTCACGGCCGCGTCCGCGGGAAGGACCATCACCCTCGGCGGCGCATTCAGCAAGAACGGGATGGCGGGACCGGTCACGCCGTCCGACCTGACGATTTCGACGGCCGGCCTGAAGCGGATCCTGCAATACGAACCGCGCGACCTGACCATCAGCGTCGAGGCCGGCATCCGATACGAGGACCTCGCCCGGGCGCTCGAGGAAAACGGACAGATCCTGCCGCTTGACCCGCCATTCTCAAGTGAAGCGACGATCGGCGGTATTCTGGCGGCGAACACGTGCGGATCATTACGGCGGCTCTACGGCACGGCCCGGGACCTGCTGATCGGAATGAAGTTTGCGACGCTCGAGGGCAAACTGGTCCAGTCGGGCGGCATGGTAGTGAAGAATGTCGCCGGGCTGGACATGGGTAAGCTATTGATCGGGTCGTTCGGGACGCTGGCGGCCATCGCGGTGGCCAATTTCAAGCTGGTCCCAAAGCCGCCGTGTTCGGCCACCTTCCTGCTCGAGTTCGAGGACGTCGCCCAGGCGATGGAGACCCGCGACCGCATTCTCCACAGTGTGCTTCAGCCCACGGCCCTGGACCTGCTCAACGCCGCCGCGGCGGAACAACTCGGCCGCAAGGGGTGTCTGATCGCACTCCAGGCGTGCGGCAACCCTGCGGTGATGGAGCGGTACCGCCGGGAACTCGGCGCGGCACGCGCGCTCGCCGACGGTGAAGAAGCCAATTTCTGGACAGGCGTCCGTGAGTTCACGCCGCATTTTCTGAAGAAGAACCCGGAAGGCGTCATCGTGCGGGCCTCGTGCACGCTGGCGCAGGTTCGCGAGGTGATGGCATCATTCACCGGTCCGGCCGTGGCGAGAGCGGCATCGGGTGTCTGCTACGGTTACTTCCCTGAGAACGGGGCAGCTTCCGAATGGATGGAGCGGGCTACGGTGAACGGATGGCGCCCGGTGATCGAGTTCGCACCGGAATCGAAGAAGACCGGACTTGATCTGTGGCCGGGTCCGGGAAGTGATTTCGATACGATGAAGAAGGTCAAGGGGATGTTCGATCCCAGAAACCTTCTAAATTGTGGGAGGCTTTATGGCCGTCTCTGAGGAGGTACGCAGGGACGCGCCGCGCCAGTTCGATCTCGACAAGTGCGTGCACTGCGGGCTTTGCCTGAACTCCTGCCCGACTTATCGCGAGCTTCACCTGGAGATGGACTCACCGCGCGGCCGCGTCTACCAGATGGTACAGGTGGCCGCGGGCGCGATGGCGATCGGGCCCTCGTACATCGAGCACATCGGGCTGTGCCTGGCCTGACGTGCGTGCGAAACGGCGTGCCCGTCGGGCGTTCCGTACGGGCGCCTGGTGGAGGCGGCGCGCGCGGAAATCCGGGCAAGTTCGCCACGGTCCCCGGCGGTGGAAGTGCTGCGCCGGTTCGTCTTCGAACATCTGCTTCAGTCCCCCGCTCTGCTTCAAATCGCAGGGGCGCTGCTATACGCCTATGAGAGAACGGGACTCCAGAGACTGGTGCGGTCCTCGGGTCTGTTGAAGCTGTTCGGGGAACTGGGCGGTATTGAGCAGCTCACGCCGCACGCGGAGTGGCCGTTTTTCTTCCGGAACATCGGGCAGACGTTTCCGGCGGAAGGCACAGCGCGCTACCGCGTGGCGTTCCACGCGGGCTGCATCGCCAACGTCTGTTTCGCGCGGCTCAACGAAGCGACGGTGCGGGTACTCCGGAAAAACGGCTGTGAGGTGGTCATCCCGGCGGAACAGAACTGCTGCGGGGCCCTGCACGTCCACTCGGGTGAGCGCGAGGAGGCGCGGAAGCTGGCCAGGCGCAACATCGACGCGTTTCTGGCAGGCGGGTACGACGCCATCATCACGAACGCCGCCGGCTGCGGCTCGACGCTGAAGGAGTATCACGAGCTACTCGAGGACGATCCGGACTACCGCGAGCGTGCACTTCGCTTCGTCAAGCTGGTCAAGGACGTGAATGAGTTCCTCGCGTCGATTGAGCTGAACCGGGAGATGGGATCGGTTCCGGTAACGGCCACGTACCAGGATTCCTGCCACCTTGCGCATGGCCAGAGGATACGGATACCGCCGAGGAAGCTGCTGGAAGCGGCGCCGGGATTGCGTTTCGTCGAAATGCCCCTGGCCGATCTCTGCTGCGGAAGCGCCGGCATCTACAACGTCGTGCAGCACGAGATGGCGATGGCGATTTTGCGGAAGAAGATCCAGACCGTGAATGGCACCGGCGCAGACGTTGTCCTGACTGCAAACCCCGGCTGCATGCTTCAACTACGCGCCGGAGTGGCACTGTACGGAAAAGGACAACGCGTCGCGCACGTGGTGGAGATTCTCGACGAGGCGTACAAGAATTATAGCGCGGGCAAGTGAGTGCGCCCCCTGCCAGGCGAAGACGATGCTTGACCGTGGGCGCTAAGACACACAGAACACCCTTCGATGAACGGAGGATGACCCCCTTCGCCGTAGCTACGCGCGTCCGCCGGAATCCCTACGTTACCTTCCGCCCATCTTCCTTTTGCGCCGGCGCAGCAAATAGAGGGCGAGCATCGCCCCAGCGGCAATCCAAAGAACGGCGGAGAGGGTAGT
>JAEHDI010000513.1 GCA_016880505.1 Bryobacterales bacterium
ATCTCCGGTTTTCCGACCATGAGCTCATAACCTTCGCGCCGCATGATTTCGATCAGGATGGCAAGCTGCAAGTCGCCGCGGCCCATCACTTTGAAGGCATCGGGGCCGCCGGCCTCTTCGACGCGAATAGAGACGTTGGTGAGTAGCTCCTTATCAAGACGGTCGCGGAGGTGGCGCGACGTCACGAACGTTCCTTCGCGGCCACCGAACGGGGACGTGTTGATGGTGAAGGTCATGGCGATCGTCGGCTCGTCGATCGGGACATGGGGGAGCGGCGCGGGTGTTTCCGGATGGGTGACGGTCTCGCCGATGGTGATGCCCTCCACTCCGGCGATGGCCAGAATGTCGCCGGGCCGTCCCACGGTCTCCTCGACCCGTTTGAGGCCTTCGAACGAGTACAGCTTGGTGATGCGGGTGCGCTGGAGCAAACCGTCCAGTTTAGAGATGCCTACTTCGTCTCCGAGGTGCAGCGTGCCGGAGAACACCCGGCCGATCGCGAGCCGGCCGAGGTAATCGCTGTAGTCGAGATTGGCCACGAGAAGCTGGAGCACGGCGTCCGGGTCGCCACTGGGACCGGGGCAGTGTTTGAGAATCGCCTCGAACAACGGCCGCAGGTTCTCGGAAGGGTCTTCGAGCGATTCTTTGGCCACACCCGCCCTGGCGTTCGTGTAGATGATGGGAAAGTCGAGCTGGTCTTCGACGGCGTCGAGATCGATGAAGAGATCGTAGATCTCGTTGAGCACTTCCGGGATGCGCGCGTCCGGACGGTCGATCTTGTTGATGACGACGACCGGAGGGAGGTTGGCCTCAAGCGCCTTGGCCAGCACGTAGCGGGTCTGCGGCAGCGGCCCCTCGCTCGCGTCGACGAGAAGCATAACACCGTCCACGAGCTTCAGCGCACGCTCGACTTCGCCGCCGAAGTCGCTGTGTCCGGGCGTGTCGACGATGTTGATCTTGACACCGTGATACCGGACGCCGGTGGTCTTCGCCAGTATGGTGATGCCGCGCTCGCGCTCGAGGTCACCCGAGTCCATGACGCGCTCGACGACGGCCTCGTTCGCGCGAAAGATGCCGCTCTGGCGGAGCATGGCGTCGACCAGCGTCGTCTTGCCGTGGTCCACGTGGGCGATGATGGCGATGTTTCGGATGCCGGAGACGCGCTCCGGAAGATTGTGCGAGGCGGCCGGCTCTCCAGCAGCCGTGGTGGGAGTACTCACATGTCTATGGTGACACGGCGGGGTGCGTGGGTGCCACGCTCCTTACGCCACGTACTCTTTAATCAGGCGGATGTTGTCGGGAGGGGTTTCCAGCGGCAGGCAGCCGGTTCCCATGAGGCAGTTGGGGCGGCCGGCGGCGATGTCGAGGATGCGGTCGATCTCGCGGTAGATCACCGGCGCGTCGTTGCAGGCGACAATGCGCGGGTCCATGTTGATCCGAACCTTCACGTGCGGATGCGTCTGCCAGAGCCTGTCCACGAACGCCTTCTGGTCCGTTTCCACGTTGGTGACGACGAAGCCTGTTCCGGTGGAAAGGATGTCGTCGAGGATCGGGTAGGTGTTGCCTCCCATGATGCACGGAACGGGGTGGCCGACGATCGAGGCGGCCAGCTCCAGAATGCGCTTGAGAGCAGGCAGCTCCACTTCGCGAAAGAGCTTCGGCGAAAGCAGCGGCGGGGCGGCCGCGGACTCGAAGAAGGCCACATCGAGACCGGCCGCGGCGACGGCACGGCAGAAGACCGCCTGGTTCTCGGCGAGACGCATCAGCCAGAGAGCGGTGTCGTCCGGCCGCAAGGCGACATCCTGGCAGAGCTGGTTGATGCCCAGGAGATTGAACGCCACGGAGAAGGGGCCTGCCACGGGGATACGGACGTCGGCCTCGAGCAGCGCCGCTTTCAGGCGGCGAGCGACACTGAGCACCATCGGAATGCGGCCGTCGCGCCGTGGATCGAACGGTGCGATGGAGAGAGCGTCGTCGAGCGTTTTGAAGTACGGCTCGTGGACGGCCGGAATGCCGTCGTTGCCCGGCTCCGCGACCGTCGCTCCGTACGCTTCCGCTTCGAGGTTGTAGATGTCTATACCGACGACGACCGGCTGGTGGCGATAGGCGAGCCACGCGTCGCGATGGCCCTGAAACAGAAGCTGGGGATCGCGGGAAGTTTCCCATGGAGAGCGGCCGGCAAAACGCGCCGCATGCTCATAAACAGCGGGTGTGAACGCGATCTTCATGAGTGTTCCGGATCCGCGGCGGCGGCGCTTTGGACGCGAATCGCAGCGGACAGCCGTAGTATACTCAAAGATCCCCATGGAGTTGAAAGCGATTCGCCTCGAAGTCCCCGAGGGCGGTAACTTGATCCTCGGGCAAACGCACTTCATCAAGACGGTCGAGGACGTGTACGAAGCGATCGTCAACACGGTCCCGCAGATGAAATTCGGCGTCGCGTTTAACGAAGCGTCCGGCCCGTGCCTGATCCGGGTCGAAGGCAATGACGCCGAGTTGAAAGCGCTGGCGGCGCGGAACGCCACCGCGATCGGCGCCGGACACATCTTCGTGGTCGTGATGAAGGACGGCTATCCGATCAACGTGCTCGGGCGTATCAAGGACGTGCCCGAAGTCTGCTCGATCCACTGCGCTACGGCTAACCCGGTGGAGGTGATCGTTGCCGAGACCGAACAGGGCAAGGGAGTGCTTGGCGTGGTGGACGGCTTCCCGCCGAAAGGGGTCGAGACGGAAGCGGATGCGAAGGTCCGGCAGGAGTTTCTGCGGAAGATCGGATATAAGCGCTAATGATTTCGACCGAATCGCAACTTGAGGAGATCCTCTCCCGGCCGCGCGACGGCGACAAAACCGCCATGGCGGAGATGGACGGCGACCTGCTGATCCTCGGTATCGGCGGCAAGATGGGGCCGAGCCTGGCGCGCCTGGCGGTCAGGGCCGCACAGGAAGCCGACGTGCGGCGGCGTGTGATCGGCGTGGCGCGGTTTTCCGAAGCGGGAATCCAGAAAGAGCTTTCCGACGCCGGCGTGGAAACGATCGCGGCGGACCTTCTCGATGCAAAGAAACTGGCCGGCCTGCCCAACGCGAAGAACGTGATCTTCATGGCCGGACGAAAGTTCGGCTCCACCGGCGCCGAGTCGCTTACGTGGGCGATGAACGTGCTGCTGCCGGCGATGGTGGCCGAACGGTACCGGGACTCGCGGATCGTAGCGTTCTCAAGCGGCAACATCTATCCGTTCGTACCGGTGGTTTCGGGCGGTGCGACGGAACAAACGCCGGTGGGTCCGGTCGGGGAATATGCGCTGACAGTGCTGGGCCGCGAACGAATCTTCGAGCACTTTTCGGGGCTGTACGGCACGCCGGTGACACTGCTGCGGTTGAACTACGCGATCGACCTGCGCTATGGCGTGCTGCTCGACATCGGGCAGAAGGTGTACGACCGGCAGCCTGTCGACTTGAAGATGGGCGCGGCGAACGTGATCTGGCAGGGCGACGCGAACTCGGTGTGTCTGCGGTCGTTCGCGCTGACGAACAGCCCGCCGGCGGTGTTGAATCTGACGGGACCTGAAACGGTCTCGGTGCGCTGGATCGCGAAACGGTTCGGCGAGCATTTCGGCGTCGAGCCGGCGCTCGAGGGAATCGAGTCGGAAAACGCGCTGCTCAACAACGCGACGCGATGCCACCGGATTTTCGGGTACCCGTCGGTGAGCGTCGAGCAGATGATCGAGTGGACCGCCGAATGGATTCGCACAGGCGGAGCGACTCTCAACAAGCCTACGCACTTCGAAGCACGGGACGGTAAGTTCTAGCAACAACATCAAGGCCCGCTAAATGCGGGTAGAAAAACTGGGAAGATACAAGACGATACAACATGGGGAACGACAAACAAGTAGATCGGAATTTCGGCTTCAACACACGCAGCCTGCACGCGGGTTATCAACCCGACCCGACAACCCGGGCGCGGGCGGTGCCAATTTACCAGACGACCTCATACGTCTTTGAGGACTCGGCGGACGCGGCGGCGCTATTCGCACTCCAGAAATTTGGAAACATCTACACGCGAATCATGAACCCGACCACGGCCGTGCTCGAGGAACGGGTAGCGTCGCTCGAAAACGGCGTAGCGGCGCTGGCGATGTCGAGCGGGCAGGCGGCGCAGATGGTCGCGATCACCAGCTTGATGGAAGCGGGCGATGAGATGGTGTCCGCGGGCACGCTGTACGGCGGAACATACACGCAATTCGACGTGAGCTTCCGGAAGCTGGGGCTGGACGTGAAGTTCGTCGAGCCGGACGATCCGGAAAACTTCCGCAAGGCGATCACGCCGAAGACGAAATGCCTGTACGGAGAGACGATCAGCA
>JAEHDI010000514.1 GCA_016880505.1 Bryobacterales bacterium
CAGCACCTGATGCTGCTCCCCGTCGCGCACTCCGCGAAGAAGCTGTTCGATGGCCGCTTCCTGGTCGCCTCGAGGGCGGTAATCGACGGCGAGACGGAAGGCCATACTTTCAGTATAGGAAGGCGGGGCGCGGCACGGTCGCGTTTGCGATAGAATGCCGCGTCGGGCAGGAGGAGTGTAGTGAAGCTCTCAGTCGCCATCTTGCTGTTGCTGTCGATGCCGCTCGCGGCGGGACCGACGCGGATCGTTCCCGACGAGTTCCTTTTCGGCGCGAGCGTGTACCCGGAGCTGCAAACGCGCGAGGAATGGAACCGGATGCTCGACGTATTCCAGAAGGCGCGTTTCAAGGCGGTTCGCGTGAGCGAGTCCTCATGGGGGAACCTGGAGACGGCGCCGGGCCGGTACAACTTCGGCTGGCTGAGGCAGTTCCTCGACGATCTCGACAAGCGGGGCATGAAGGCAGTGCTCGGGACGTCCAGTTACATCGCCCCGCAGTGGCTGAGCGCCAGAAATCCGGACATGCTCGTGGAATTGAGTCCCGGGGAGAAGCTTCACCCGATGGGGCGGAAGGCAGCGTGCCTGAACCATCCCCAGTATCGTCAGGCACTGAGGCGCTACCTGCTCGCTCTCGGTGGCGAGTTCAAGAACCACCCAGCGGTGATCGGTTGGCAACTCGACAACGAGATCGAGTTTCTCGTCGGAAGGCCGTGCTACAACTCAGCCTGCGAGCGTGCGTGGAAGGACTGGCTGAAGAAGACCTATCGCACCCCCGAGGAATTCAACCGCAGGCTGCGACTGGTGAGCTGGGGGATGGAGGTCGACTCCTTGGACGAAGTGCCCCAACCACGGGCGGTCTTCGAGATGCCGCAAGCGGGCCGTTCCGGCCTCCCTGCGTTGTCGCTGGCTCATCTCCACTTCCAGCGCGACGCGACTCTGGAATTTTTCGCCGAGCAGACCAAAGCGCTCCGGGAAGCCGGCGTGAAACATTGGATCACCACCGACTGGAACACGATGTGGCAGGCGCTCGCCGACGATCCGCGAGCGCGAGAGTCGCTCGACGTCGCGGGCCTGAACTTCTACCAGCCGTCATCGGACGAACCGGACTTCTGGACCACGCTCGGCTGGCACCTCGACATGCACCGCTCCGCGCATGGTCTGGGCGCGTTCCTTGTGACCGAAACGCGGGTTGGCGTGGCCGGCGACACGGTGATGTGGGACCCCTTCCCGACGAAGGAACAATTCCGCATGTGGATGCTCCAGCCGGCGGCATACGGCGCCTTCGGCCTGATGTACTGGACGGGAAACCGCTGGCACGGGGGGCACTGGCCGCACTGGGGCGGCGTACTCGACTGGACGGGCGCACCAGAGCCGGATTTCCACTGGCTGGTCGAACTAGGCGAGTTCTTCGACAAGTGGAGCGGCCCGTTGTTGCGCTACCCTGTGAAGACAGCAGCCGCAGTGATCACCGACTTCGATCAGCGGGCGGCGCTCATGGCATATCCTCACGTGCCGTCCAGCCGGCACGTGCTCCCCCAGGCCTTCGACGCGCTGCACCGGCTCGGAATCGGCGTGGACAGCATCAGCGTGGAGGATGCATCGAAGCCCGACCGGCTCGGCAGGTACACGCTGGTGGTCATTCCAGCCGCCACGGCTCTAGACCATACGGGGCTCATGAGGGCTCTGGAGGCATACGTGCGGAACGGGGGAAACGTCGTGGTGAGCCCTTTCACCGCCTACCAGTCGTCGGACGGGATCTTCCGAAACGATGGCTTCGGCGCGAATCTGGCCGGGATCACCGGAGCGGTGGCGCGCACGGCCCGTCGGATGGGAACGTCACGGGACACGGGTCGCACGAACCAGCAGGTCGACTGGCTCGGCGGGACGTCACCCGTTGGCATCGATGGGTACTGCGAGTACCTTAAGGTGGACCCGGATGTCGAGGTGATCGGCCGTTTCCGAAGCACCGAGCCGGTGCTCGACTCGCAGCCAGCGGCCACGCGGAAGAGGCTTGGCAAAGGCGCTGCCGTGAAGCTCGCGTTTTGGCCGAACGACGATTCCATTGTCCGGCTCTTCCGGCAATTGGCGCCGGCGACCGGAGGGCTGCTGGCGGGTCCGTGTCCGGCCGGCTTCCAGGCGGTGCCACGGTCCGACGGGAGCCTGTTTGTCATCAACACGACGCCGCGCGCCGGCGTGGTGCAGTTCGTGCGCGGCGTGTCGGAACGCATCAGCGGGCGGAAGATGAGCGGCGCCGTGGAGCTGAAACCGTATGAAGTGCTGTGGGTCGAATGACAAGCGAGGTGACGCGATGACACACAGGGAACGGGTGATCGCGGCATTGAGTCACGAACCGCCCGACCGCTGTCCGATGCAGATCAGCTTCACGCCGGAATTCGCGGACCGGCTGCGCGCCGATCTCGAGATCAAGGGCCGCAAGATGCACAATCCACATGGAGGCGGAAATACCTACGAATTGGAGCACGCAATCGGCGAGGACATGCTGCTGACCTCCGTCGGATGGGCCAACTGCTACTACCAGGACGGCGAACGCTACGTCGACGAGTGGGGTATCACCTGGAAACAGATGCCGTACGAGACGCCGTACGGCGCCGGATATTACACCGAGACGGTGGACCGTCCGCTGGCCGACGCCTCCGCGCTCAGCTGCTACCGGCCACCCGATCCATCCCGGCCGGAGTTATACGCCGAGGCCGAGTGGCTGCTGCGTGAATTCCAGAGCGAGTATTGGATCGTCGGCGTGACAGTGACAACTGTCTTCGAAACTGCGTGGGCGCTTCGCGGGTACGAGCAGTTGATGATCGATTTCGTCGCGGACCCCGAGCTCGCCGAGAGTATCCTGGAGATCCCATACCGGTATCATCTGACGGCCGCGAAGACGCTCGTGCGGATGGGCGTGGACATGATCTGGATCGGCGACGACGTGGGCGCACAGAACGCGATGCTGATTTCGCCCGCACACTGGCGGCGCTTCCTCAAGCCGAGAATGGCGAGCTTCATCGCCACGCTCAAGGGCATCAATCCCCGCCTCAAGATCGCCTACCATTCCGACGGGTGCATCTATCCGATCATCCCCGAGTTGATCGAGGTCGGTGTGGATGTGCTGAATCCGGTCCAGCCAGCGTCGATGGATCCGGCCCGGCTGAAGCGCGAGTTCGGTAGCCGCCTCTGTTTCTGGGGAACAGTCGACGAGCAGCAGACGCTTCCGTTCGGCTCGCCGGATGACGTCCGAGCCGAGGTGTCGGCGCGGCTACGTACGGTAGGCGACGGTGGTGGGCTGATCCTCGGGCCGACGCATCACGTACAACTCGATACGCCGATGGAGAACTTCTGGGCAATGGTGAAGGCCATTACCGAGACACCGTATTAGCCGGCGCCGCCGGGCGGACCGCAGCGACCATCCGTTCGTACTCGGCATTGAACTCGCAGCCGATGAAGGCGATCGCGGCCAGCACGTACATCCACACGAGCAGGGCGATTACGGCTCCAATGCTTCCGTACAGCAGGTTGTAGTCGGCGATATTGCGCACGTACCAGGCGAAACCCTGCGTCGCGGCCCACCAGAGAACGGTGGCGACGATGGCCCCAGGCCACACGTTACGCCATCGCTGGGGCCGATTCGGGCCGAGCAGGTACATCACGGCATTCACGAGGATCATCGAGCCCAACGCCACGGCGAATCGCAGAACGCTGCTCGTGAAGGCGACTCCCGACTGCAAGTCGGCTCCGGCGGGGACCAGCCCTAGCCACGCCACCACCGCCCGCTCAATCCGCGTGCCGAACAGGATAAGGCCGGACGCGGCAACAACCGGAACGGCGGTCGCGAAGACGAGCAAGATCGCCATGCCCTGCTGGCGCAGGAAGGGCCGGTCTACGGGGATGTGGTATGCAGCCTGGAACCCCTCCATCAGGCTCGTCATCACGCGCGACGCTGCCCAGATGGAGATCAGGGTCGCGGCGACGAGCAAGCCGGACGGCCGTTCACCGTGCACGCGGAAGTGGTTCAGGACGAGGTCCTCGGTACCGGGCGGGAGCACGTGCGAGAGCGCCCGTGAGATTACACGCGTGATCGGTTCCGCCCGCACCTGCACGAGAATGGTGGCGGTCGCCGTCAGCAGTGGGAACAGCGACAGCAAAGCCGAGTAGGCCGCTGCCTTGGCGACGCCGAAACAACTGTCCTGGAAGGCGAGGACGAAGGAACGCCGGAAGAGCCACCAGAAGGTGCGCCAGTTCAGGCTCACGTCCTCAGTGTACCCGCCTGAGGGCGTCCGCACAGCCGCAGCACAAGGTCGATCTCTTCCTGCACACGCCGTTCGTCCCAACCGAGATGGAGCGCCATCGCTTCGGCGAAGGGACGCAAGGCGGCTCGATCCCAAATCCGCTCGTACCCGAGGTAGGTCGAAACAAACAGCAGATCGGGCAAACGCTGCGCCATCTCGCAATTCACAACTAGCGATGCCTGTCCGTCGACGGGAAGGTCCTCGATGCGGTGCCCTTCCGGCGGCGGGAACGGCGCCTCCGCAGTCACGTGCAGGCGGGCCAGTTCCGGCGCGATGTTCCGCAAAACGAGATCGGCCGCCTGTTCGCTCACGGAACGGTAGGTGGTGTATTTTCCGCCGGCGATGCGGACGATGCCGTCGTCCGACCTCCAGATCCGGTACTCCCGGCTGGCGGCCACCGGTGAGCCGGAGCCATCGCGCAGCAGCGGCCGCAGGGAACTGAAGGTTGAGACCGGCTCCAAGCCAGCGGCTCCGGGGAAAAGTTTACGCACGATCCGGAGCAGATAGGCCCTCTCCTCGGGCGAGATCTCGACGTCGTCCGGCCCGGATTCGTGATCCACATCGGTCGTTCCGACGAGCGTGAGTTGGTTGTGACTGCCCCAGGGGATCAGGAACACGATCCGCCCGTTCTCGTCGAAATGCGCGATGGCGCGCTCGCCAGTGGTGATCCGCGGCAGAATCAGGTGGGAGCCTCGAACCAGCCGGAGCGGCGCGCCGGTACTCCACGGTCCGGCTGCATCGACGATCTCGCGGGCAGTGGCCTCGAACCGCTCGCCGGAGAGGGCGTCCTCGATCGAAACTCGCCAGCGGCCGCTCTCGCGGCGGAGGTCCACAGCCCGCACGTAGTTCGCGATGATCGCTCCAAGGCGGGCTGCGTCGAGGACATTTTCCAGGACGAGGCGCGCCGAATGTACCCGGCAGTCGAAGAAGATCGCGCCTCCGGACAGACCTTCGTGGAATAGGTCCGGCTCGGTCTCCGCCACTTCTCCCACGGACAGGCGGCGATGTCTTCCGATGTTTCTGGATCCGGCGAGGAGGTCGTACAGACACAGCCCGGCGCCATAGTAGAAGCAATCGAACGAGCTGAACATCGGAATCAGAAGCGGCAGAGGTTCGACGAGATGCGGGGCGAGTCGCAAGAGCAGCGCCCGTTCGCGGAGGCTTTCTCGGACCATGCCGAACTGAAAGTACTTCAAGTAGCGCAGTCCGCCATGAATGAGCTGTGAGTTCTTGCCGCTTGTGCCGGAGGCGAAGTGGCACTGTTCCACCAGCCCGATGCGCAGCCCGGCGCCTGCGTGATCCGAGCGCAAGACCAGGTCGCGGGCCACGCCCGCACCGTTGATGCCGCCGCCGATCACGAGGACATCCAGCGATCCCGTTCGCAGATCCTCGATGTTGCGGCGACGCGCCTGGGGACCGACTTTCATCAGTAGTCGATCCACT
This sequence comes from Bryobacterales bacterium, assembly GCA_016880505.1. GTDB lineage: Bacteria > Acidobacteriota > Terriglobia > Bryobacterales > Bryobacteraceae > JAEHDI01. The sequence continues at coordinate 5,739 of JAEHDI010000514.1, forward strand.
CCCCTTTCGCCTGGTAGCGCACCGGCTCTAGAGGCCCGCTCACGCGGCGAGGTGCGCCTTCTTCCGTAACGCGGTCTCGTAGCCGTGTACCGTGTGATACACGGCGCCGTCGAAGAAGAGCCCGACCCGGTGCTCGAGTTCCTCTTCCGCGTACAACTCGACGGGATTTTGGCCTATCCCCTGTTCACGGACGTACTCGATCATGTTTGTTTTGAGTAGGTGCAACGAGCGCACCACCTCGTATAGTGGGATGGCCTCCTCGAAACGGCGGTGACCGAGCAGTTCGTAGCGGCTTGACAACTCGGCTTCACGCCCGGCGGACAACCAGTGACCGAGGTTCTTCAGGACTTCGCCCGCCCGATCGCGCAGCTCGGACTCGGGCAGCCTCTTTACCTGAATGAGCTCGGGATCCTGCCGCTGGTGCCGGAGGAGCCGGTCTGTAATCTGCTCGCAGTGATCCTCGATCATTTGAACGAGGGTGCGGGAGAGCATCGCTCACCTCCATGGGGACCAGCGCCCAGCGACATCGAGCCGGGCCCCTGCTTCGTAAGTACTCCCAACCGCGCCGCGAGTCAATGGGCCTATTTCGGACTCAGCCTGAGCACCCAGACCTCGGATGGACCTAGTCTCTTGCCAAAACGAACAGACGCTCCGGATCGGGTCAACTCCACCCCTCGGCCGCTCTGAAGGTCGACCGCAGTCCAGTTGCCCGGCGGCATTGACAGCGCAACCGGGACGTCGGACGGTTTGTCCGCGTGATGGAAGATGAAAACGATGCGGTCGCTTCCGGA
>JAEHDI010000515.1 GCA_016880505.1 Bryobacterales bacterium
CTTCGGTGAATTCGGGCTCATGCATGAAGGTGTCGATGCTGGCGGGCAGCTCAAGTCTGTGGTCGCGCCGATAGATGCTGCGCATATCGTGGCTGAAGAGGCTGCGGCTTTGGCGCATCATGCTGTTGGCGGTGCGCAGCCGGCTTCGGCGCGCGGCGTCTTCGAAGTCCGCGGTTTCTTCGAGGATGGCTTTCTTGAATTTATGGACCAGATCGCCATCGAGGAGTTGGACGGGAATCTGGTTGGGGACACGATCGTGCCCGGTGGCGCGCCGGATCAGGTTGCGCAGGGAGAGGATATTGTTCTGAATCGTGCTGATGTCGATCCGGCCAGCCGCCCCAGCCCGATAGGCGGCTTCGATGGCCTCGAGGGAGATGGCGCGCTCGGAGACGGCACGGCGGTAGCGGAGCTGGTCGCTCATGCGCTGGAAGGGATGGGCACCCGCGCGGGCGTTGATGAGCAGGGTGCGGGCGGTTTCGATGGCGAGTTCCTTCTCGTGCCAGGCGCCGACTTTGCGCCAGGTGGGCCGCCTGGTGGTGGGATCTGTGAAGCGGATGTACCATGGCTGAAGGGCCATTTCAGCCGCCGGGAGTTTGCGCGTATTCGAATGTTTGACGAGGTGATACTGGCGCCCGCCGCGCTCAAGGGTGAAGGGGATTTTCATTGAGTTAATGTTCGATTGATTTTCGGGCAAACGCGGGATGAACCTTCACATCAAGAGAGTCTCCACTCTGTCCTGGGAAGTCCTTGAACAGCACATTCAACATCCCGGGCAAAAGCGTATGCGTGTCGACTCCGTCAAAGGATGCTGCGCGGACAATGCCTTGGTAAATGACGGGAATTTTGGCGGAGTCTTCTGGCCGCCTGTGGTTACGGATATCGTGGATGCTGACCTCCAAATGGGAGCCGGTTAAGGTCGAGGTCTCAACTTGAGAGCGCCACTGGATGGGTCCGCTGCTATAGCCGCTGTAGAACCGCGGCCCGGCGGGAGTGTAAACGGTGCCGCTGTAGTGGCCGCCGGTTGATTGTGGTATTTGCCGGGTTGTGGTGATGTCTTTGTCAATCATCTGATGATGAATGCTGACGACGAAATCAGCCACCGCGGGCTGGGCGAGTTGCCATCCTCTGTCATGGAGCAGCGCCGTCAGATGATCCGATAGGTGCCGTTCGCGTGGCGTACCGACGAAACCATGGCTGGCGTGCCAAATACAAAAGGTTGCATTGGTCGGTGCGGTTGAAAAGTCGTGAAAGCACCAGAGGTGGGCTGGAACGCCTTTGCCTGCGAGCCGGCGCTCGGCGTCGGCAACTTTACGGGCAGCATCCTGTTTAGCGCGTTCCTCAAGACGATGCGCTCTTGCCTCTGGGGCTTCGGGGGTCACGCAACCAAGGGCAATGGCTGTGAGGCCCAAGCTGGCAATGGACGTGGTGTTCATGCGTCGATTGGTATCTCCACGATGTTTCTGCGCTATCCCTCATCCTTGCCGGTTGTGAACATCCGGCCTGCACGTCTATCCATGATAGTCAGCCGGCCTTGCGGTTTTGGGGATCGGCAGAGTATTTGATTTTGTAGCTGACGGATTGACTGATGCTTTGCTGTGTCTGCTGCCACCCACGGTCTCGCGCAGACTGGACTGGAACTGCTCGAATGCTGCTTTCTGCTGGGATTGGACTCCACTAACGACAATTGGCAGGCCAGCCATGACGGCTTCTCGCAGTAGTCGGGCCATCGTGAAGCCGGTTGCTTCGCGCGCATCGTTGATGAGCTTTTCCTGCGCTGGCGTCTCCGGCCTGAAGCCCAGCGTTTCCCGTGCGCGTAGCTTGGACATCGCGGGTAACCCTGTTTCCGGCCCGGAAAATTTTCCAGTGTGGATACCTGCCACCATTGCGTTTGGTTTATGTTTGTTAACATTAAGACATCCGTGTCGCAAAAGTTCTTTACATCAGTGTTAACTTGATAACAAAGTGAACCGATGGATGCAAGTATGAAAGTGAATGGAAATACCTTGGCTCTGCCAGCCGGTCTGGAAGTGCCCGACATGATCGGCATCCGTACGAGGGAGTTTGAACCGCTACTAAGGAAGTGGCGCTCCCAAAACAAGCGGGTGCCATGGTCGGAACTGCTGCGTGAATCGCTCCGCAGGAATCCAACGATGCAGCAGCTCGCCGGCAAGCGTTATGCGCATTTAGTCGAACCCCCGGAGAAGGAAAGGCAGGTGGCGGCGTGAAGTGGTCCAATCTCATCACGGTGGAGGAGATGGCGGAGATTCGCAAGGACCCGGCGGCAGCCGCTTTTCTGGATGCGCGGATGCGAGTGGCTAATTGCCCCACGGATTTGGAGGCGCAAGCGGCTTTAGATAGAGCCAGCGAATCGTTGGCCAGTTCACTTCATGAGCCCAACGGTAGTGGGCTACTTTGCCCGCCGCCGCAATCGAAGGTTCGGCGCGGCCAGAAAATTGCCCTCGTTCTGTGCGCTGTAATCGGTGGCGCATACATGGCAGGTCCAGCGTTCGGTTTCAGTGTCTATCATGGCAATTGGACCGGCAAGGTGGATGTCCTTGTTTGTGCTTTCCCGGCACTGTGGACAAAATGGAATCGGGTCTCCAGTTCTGAAGTAAAGCTGTCTGCGATATTCAAACACGCTGGCTGGTACGTCTGGCGCTGGGCGAGGTTGCGCCGCCTTGAGTTTCTCATGCTCCGCTGTCAGTTGAGCGTACTCCTTCGCTTTGCGTTCTTGCGCATCAATATATGCCTCCAGTTGCTCCCGAAGCGGGTGAAGTTTGTTGCGAAGTTTGGCCTGAACTGGAGGCTTCGTAAGTTCGACAATGAGATCGTCGAGTTCCTGCAATTGGAGCGTGATGTTCATAAGTTGACTTGGAGGCTGTGTAAATGAAGCAAACCGACCAACCACTTTCAATCTTCAATCAGCGCTCTGGCGCCGACCTGGCCGAGCTGGACCGGTTCTGCTGCGAGCTGGAGGATGAGCTGCGCGCGCCGGTCATCACGGCTAC
>JAEHDI010000516.1 GCA_016880505.1 Bryobacterales bacterium
CTCTCGATCGGCCTCCCATCCTTGCCACCGGAAGCGTGTCCCTCCGCTCACCAGAGTGCCACGCAGCAGCAGTTCGTGGATACGGTCGGGATCTTTGCCGGCGATTCCCAGCATCAGCTCGATCAATTCCCGCGTGGCCATTTCGCGTACCACCACAGCCGTGATCGAGATCGCCCCCGCTTCCTCGGAGCTGAGTTTGACCCGAATCGACTCCGGTGGCGCCATGCGCAACAAGTGTAGAACATCGTGCCGGGCGTCCGCCGGGGGAGCCCCGACACCCCCACATTTTTCAACCTTTCCCCCCACCTTGAACCAAACCATGCGTTATAATTAACTGCGACGCTTGACTCTTGTATTCGGTTTGCCAAAGGTTCCCAAGAAGGTCCACACGACCCGCCACCGGAGTAGTCTCGACTAATGCGGATTGCCTGTAGCGGAAATGCTGTGTCCTTTTTTGCTTTTGTGCGCCGGCTCGGGACAAGCGAGTTGACACGGGAAGGTAAGGAAGGTCCATGAAGGAAAAAGGTACAGTGAAGTGGTTTAACGCCGCCAAGGGGTACGGATTCATTCAGCGCGAAAACGGGGAGGATGTCTTCGTGCATTACTCCGCCATTCAGACGGATGGCTACCGGACCCTCGAGGAAGGTTCCAAGGTTGAGTTCGAGGTCACGCAAGGTCCGAAAGGATTGGCGGCGGCCAACGTCACAATGGATGCCTAGTGTGACTTTTTGTTCGTGGCCGGCCGGGAGCCGTTCGGAGCCCGGCTCGCCGCGATCCGCGGTCCGTCAAGAGCCGCGCTGTTGCATAGAAGTGAGCTGAAATCCAGCAAGGAGGATGATGAGTAAAGAGGACTGCATCGAAGTAACCGGAGTGGTAGTTGAGAAGTTTCCCAGCGGCCTATTTAGCGTGCAGCTTGACCAGGACCGTGTGATCCTGGCGCATCTGGCAGGCAAGCTCCGCCGAAACCGCATTCGGGTTCTGGCGGGTGACCGCGTTACGTTGGAGCTTTCCCCCTACGATCTGACCAAGGGCAGAATCACCTATCGCCACAAGTAACCGGCCCGCATCCCCACGGAACATCCTGTTCGTATTCGGCACTCGGCCCGAAGCAATTAAACTCTGTCCGCTCGTCGTGTACCTGCTCGCGTCCAGGCGTTTCACCGTTCGTGTGTGCGTCACGGCGCAACACAGGCAGTTGCTGGACCAGGTGCTTCAGGCGTTCGGTGTACGCCCCGATTACGATCTAGGCGTCATGCTCCCGGACCAGACGCTTTTCCAATCCACATCCCGGATTCTCTCCGCGCTCGAGCCGGTGCTAGGAGCCGAGCGGCCGGATCTCGTTCTCGTACAAGGAGATACAACCACCACCCTATGCGGGGCCCTCGCCGCCTTCTACGCGAGGGCGGCCGTGGGCCACGTCGAGGCGGGACTGCGGACACACGACACCGCGCGCCCGTTTCCCGAGGAAATCAATCGCGTCCTCGTCGGCCGGCTGGCCACACTCCACTTCGCCGCCACTGAGGGCGCCGCCGCCAACCTCCGCGCCGAGGGTGTCGCCCCCGAACGGATCTCGGTCACGGGCAATACCGGCATTGATGCAGTCCTCTATGTTCGCGATGCGCTCGAGCAGGGCCGGCTCCGCGGCGCGGGGCTGCCTCCGCTAGACCCGTCCCGCAGGCTGATCGTCGTTACCGCTCATCGCCGCGAGAGTTTCGGCCCGGGATTTGAAAACATCTGCTCGGCTCTCGAACGCCTGGCCCGCCGGCCCGACGTTCAGATCGTCTACCCCGTCCACCCCAACCCCAATGTCCGCGAGCCGGTCTTCCGGCGCCTCTCCGGGTTCGACAACGTTCTTCTCACTGAACCGCTCGACTACGTCACCTTTGTCGACTTGATGCGACGCTCCTCGATCCTGTTGACCGATTCGGGTGGCATCCAGGAGGAGGGGCCATCCTTCGGGAAACCGATCCTGGTCATGAGGGACAAAACCGAGCGCCCGGAAGCCGTCGAGGCCGGGACGGTCCGGCTGGTGGGCGCCGACGAGAACCGCATCGTGGAGCAGGCGTCCCGGCTCCTCGACAGCCCGGACGAATACCAGGCCATGTCTCGCGTTCACAATCCTTACGGCGATGGCCGGGCATGCGAGCGAATCACCGCCGTAATAGACTCATTCTTCGATAGATAGAGGTTTTCCTGGTTACTTCGAAATAGTCCGTTCCGCGCGTGTTTCCGCCCGGTTTTTTGCGGCCCTTCCGTTATACTGCGGCCGGGAGGGGACACCGCGCATGAAGAACGGCGCCGGAACGCGAAGGGCAAAGAGGAACCTCGTGCAGGGCTCGTCCGGCGTGGCGGAAATGCTCGCCTCCAGGGTGGTTGGCCAGTCTCCCGCGCTCGACGCCATCGTGCCCTGCGTCGAGATGTACCAGGCCGGCCTCTCCCCCGAAGGACGGCCCGCCGGGGTGTTTCTGCTGCTCGGTCCGACCGGTACCGGGAAGACGCACACCGTGGCAGCGCTGGCCGACGTCCTTCATGGAAGCGAGAAGTGCTTGCTCCGAATCGACTGCGGCGAATTTCAGTTGGAACACGAAGTGGCCAAACTCATCGGCGCTCCGCCCGGCTACCTCGGCCACCGCGAGACGCAGCCGCTGCTGACCCAGCAGAAGCTCAACATGGCCGCTTCCGAGAGGTGCAGCCTGTCGCTGGTGCTGTTCGATGAAATCGAAAAAGCCGCGCCGTCGCTGACGCGCCTGCTGCTCGGAATTCTCGACCGGGGCACGTTGCGGCTCGGGGACAATGCCGTCGTCAATTTCGAGCGAAGCCTCATCTTCCTTACCAGCAATCTGGGAGCGCGCGGGATGCTGCGGGAGCTCCGTCCCGTTTTTGGCTTCGAGGCCGGCGTCCCCAGAGAACGCGCCTCCGTGGACCGGAAACTCGCAAAGATCGGCATGGAAGCGGTGAAGCGCAAGTTCTCACCCGAGTTCGTGAACCGCATCGACCACGTGATCACCTACCGTCCGCTCGACGAAGATTCTCTGTCGCGTATCCTTGACCGGCACATCAGCGACTTCCAGCGGCACGTCAACTCGCGCCTCGGTCCCGATGGCTTCGGCATTGAAGTGCCCTCCGAGACCCGCCGTTTCCTGCTGCGAAAAGGGACCAGCGCCGAATACGGCGCCCGGGAACTGAAGCGAACCCTACACCGGCATCTCACGCAACCGCTGGCGGCGCTGGTCGCCGGAGGCCGGATCGAGCCGGGCTCGAGTGTGAGAATTGAAATCGACGAGGACGAGGATGACGTGTTCATCCGATACTAAGGGGGTGGCTCAGCCCGGCACGCTGTATCTTGTCGCCACCCCGATCGGAAACCTCGAGGACATCACCTATCGCGCGGTGCGGGTCCTTCGGGAGGTGGACGTCATCGCCTGCGAGGACACCCGGCACACCCGCAAGCTCCTGGACCGTTACGGAATCTCCACGCCTACGGTGAGCTACCACGAGCACAACGAGGCGGAGCGGGCCGAAGCGCTGTTAGAGCGGCTGCTTGACGGAACTTCGGTGGCGCTGGTTTCCGACGCCGGCACGCCGCTGGTCTCCGACCCCGGCTACCGCCTTGTGAACGGAGCCGTGGAGCACGGCGTTCCGGTGGAGCCCTTGCCGGGTCCCTCGGCCGTTCTTGCCGCGCTCGCCGCCTCCGGCCTCCCAACGGACGCGTTTCACTTTGGCGGCTTCCTGCCCTCGAAATCCACCCAGAGGCGCAAGGTTCTGGAGACGTTGAAGGACGAACAGGCGACTCTGGCGTTCTATGAAGCCCCGCACCGGATCATCGAGTCGCTCGCCGACATTGAAGCGGTGCTCGGGCCGCGGCGCGTCGTGATCGCGCGTGAAATCACGAAGGTTCATCAGGAGTTCCTGCGAGGCGTTCCGGCCAAGCTCAGAGGCATCCTCGAAGCGCGTCCCGCAATCAAAGGTGAGATTACGGTGCTCATCGCCAAGGGAACTTCGCCCGAAGCCGGGGACGAGACCTCGCTGCCCGAGGCTGTGGCGGAACTTGTCGGCAGCGGCATACCCCGGATGGACGCCATCAAGACCATCGCCCGCCGCCGCGGCCTCTCCAAGCGGGAAGTCTACGACGCCGTCGAAAACTCACGAAAACACGGCTAACCCCCGCTGGGTGAATTGCATGACCCGAATGTCCGTTTTCGGGATTGGCTTTGTTTAGTCAACGCGGCGCCCGGATGTGACCGAAGTCATCGACGTACAATGAGTGAACCTGGGATGCTGAAGCTTACCCGAAATCTCGGAGGATCTTCATTTTGAGAAA
>JAEHDI010000517.1 GCA_016880505.1 Bryobacterales bacterium
AGGAGCTCCAGGCCCACTTCTTTTATACCCGCCAGCGCTTCCAGAAAGGACTCGGCGACGCAATCCTCTGCGGCGAAAACTTCGCCGGCGAGGAACCGTTCGTTGTCGCGCTCGGTGATTCGATCCTCGGATTGCACGCGAACTCGAGCGCGGTCGGGCGTATGGCCGAGTTATTCGAGTCCAAGCACGCCAGTTGCGTCATCGCGGTCGAGGAAGTCCCCGCCGATGAGGTCCGCCACTACGGCGTCGTGAAACCGGCCGACGGCAACGGCGAGGGGTTCCGCGTAGCGGACGTTATCGAGAAGCCGAAGCCGGAAAACGCCCCCAGCAACCTGGCCATCGCCGGCCGCTACGTCTTTTCGCCGCTGATTTTCGACATGATCCGCCGCGTCAAGCCGGACCACCGCGGCGAGGTCCAGCTCACCGACGCCATCCGGCTGATGTGCGAGGAGGGCAAGCGAGTGCTCGCGCTGAAGCTCCCGCCGGGCGAGAAGCGCTACGACATCGGCAACTTCCCGAGCTACTTTGAGACGTTCGTCGAGTTCGCCCTGGCGGACCCCATCTACGGTCCGAATCTGCGCAAAGCGCTGGAGCGGATGCTGGAGAAAAAGTGAAATCCCCCCGCGTGGTCTTCGGGCTGCTGTTGCTCATGCTCCTGGCCACGCGGCTCTGTCACGTCGGAATTCTTTGGGCCGAGGAGGACCTGCCGCTCGCCGCCGCGGTGCAGATGGTCCACGGCAAGTCCCTCTACCGGGACTTCTGGTTCGACAAGCCGCCGCTCACCGCCGCCGTCAATCTGATGTGGGGCGCGCACACCGGATGGATTCTCCGCATTGCCGGCGCGCTTTGGGTGTTCGCCGCCTGCCTTCTGCTTAACGAGTTCGCCAGTAAGCTGTGGGGCCGGCGCGAGGGCCTGACCGCCGCCTGCGCGCTTGGTTTCTTCCTCACCTTCGGCATCCCCGCCGCCGTCATACCGCTGGCCGCCGACCTTCTGATGCTCGTGCCCCACATCGCGGCCGTGTACCTTGCCTGGCGTGGCCGGATGTTCTGGAGCGGCCTCGCCGCCGGCATCGCCATGTTGTTCAACTCGAAGGCGGTCTTCGTGCTGGCCGCCTGCGCACTGTGGGCGCCACGTTCCCTGCTGGTCCTCGCGGCGGGCTTCGCCTTGCCCCATCTTGCGGCGATCGCGTGGTTCGGAGCGCACGGCGCGCTCCCGGCCTATTACGAACAAGTCTGGAAGTGGGGCGGGATCTACGCGCGCAACACCTTCGTCGAACAGCCCTTGCTCAATGGCCTGCGTCGTACGGCCAACTGGGTCGGCTTCCACGCCGCTCTGCTTGCCGGAGCCGCATGGTTCTGGCTGCGCGACCGATCGCCGGAGCGCTTGAGGTTTGCGCTGTGGGCCGCGTTTTCGCTCGCTGCCGTCGCAGCCGGGTGGCGCTTCTTCCCGCGCTACTACTTCCAACTGCTACCGGTGATGACGCTCGCCGCCGCGCGGGGCTTCTGGACGCTCCGCCCGGGGCGCGTTGCTCTCGTGCTCCTCCTCCTAATCCCGATGGTCCGTTTCGGCCCGCGTTATGCACAACTGGCGCAGGACCTGACCGCCGGCCGGCCGCCTGAGTGGCGCGACGTTGCCATGAATCGGGACAGCCGCGAGGCGTCGGAGATCATCCTGCGGATGGCTCGTCCCGGCGATACCCTCTTCGTCTGGGGATTCCGCCCGGATCTCTTCGCGTACACTCGTCTTCCGGCCGGAACCCGGTTCCTGGAATGCCAGCCGCTCACCGGCGTCTTCGCCGATCGCCATCTCGCGCAATCCGCTCCTCTCGAACCAGAGTGGACACGCCGCAACCGCCGGGAGCTCGCCGCGACGCGCCCGGCGTTCGTGGTGGACGGCCTGAGCCTGTTCAACCCGGCGCTCTCGATGCAGAATTACGAGGAGCTGCGGAGCTGGCTTGCAGGCTATGAAGAAGCCGGGCGCACCCGGCACACGATCATCTACAGGCGGCGCGCTACTTCCCCGTCCAGCACGGCGCGCGTTTTTCGAGAAACGCCGACATCCCCTCCTGCGCGTCCGCCGCGAGCGAATTCATCGTCATGACCTCTTTGGCGTAAGCGTACGCCTTCGGCTGGTCAAGATCGATCTGCGCGTAAAACGCCTGCTTGCCGAGGCCCACGGTGAAACTGCTCGCCTCGGCGATCCGGCGCGTCAGCCGCCGCGACGCCGCCTTCAGTTCGCCCGCCGGCACGACACGGTTCACCAGCCCCCACTCCGCCGCGCGCCGCGCGTCGACCAGTTCGCCGGTGAGCAGCATCTCCATTGCGCGCTTCCGTCCGACGGCGCGGCTCAGCGCCACCATCGGTGTGGTGCAGAACAGGCCGATCCGCACCCCCGGCGTCGCGAAGGCCGCTTCTTCAGCCGCCACTGCTAGGTCACACGTCGCCACAAGCTGGCACCCCGCCGCCGTGGCCACTCCCTGCACCTCGGCGATCACCGGCTGCGGGATCGACTGGACCTTCGTCATCAGCTCCGCGCAGACGTCGAACACCTGCCGGTAGTCGCTCACGCTCCGCCCGATCATCTCCGACAGGTCATGCCCGGAGGAGAACACCGAACCGGCTGCACCCAGAATCACCGAGCGGAGGCCGGAGTCCTTCCCGATGGCGTCGAGGCAGTCGATCAGCTCCTCCATCAGGTCAAGCGACAGCGCGTTACGCCGCTGCGGACGGTTCAGAGTCACCACCGCCCAATTCTCTTCCCGTTCGTACAGAAGGTTATGGTATGTCATACAACCCAGACCCAGTTTCCACTATAGTGCCGCCGTTGATACGATGGCCGCTCATGGCCAACGGCACAGAGGCGGCGCCAACGAGGCACTTCCCCCCGTGGGACCGGGCCGGGCTCCCGAACCCGCCGGTTTTCCGCCTCCGTCACTGGACGCTGCTCATTGGTCCCGGGTTGATGATGGTCGGCTCCAACATCGGTGGCGGCGAGTGGCTGTTCGGACCGCTGGTGACGGCGCAGTACGGCGGCGCCGTAATGTGGATCGCCACGCTGTCCATCCTGATGCAGGTGTTCTACAACCTCGCGGTGATGCGATACGCGCTGTACTGCGGCGAGCCAATTTTCGTCGGATTTTTCCGGACTCCGCCCGGACCGCGATTCTGGACGTTGTTCTACATCCTCAACGACCTCGGCGGCCTCTGGCCCTACCTCTCGTCGAATGCCGCGATCCCGCTGGCGGCTGTGATCCTCGGCCGGCTCCCAACCGCCGCGGATGACTCTCTCGTCCGGGGGCTCGGCTATGCGGTGTTCCTCTCGGCGTTTGTGCCGCTCATCTTCGGCGGCAAGATCTACAACGCGATTGAGAAGGTGATGGTGGCGAAGCTGGTTCTGGTGCTCGGCTTCCTCGGCTTCGTCGTGCTCTTCTGGGTGACCGCCGATACGTGGTGGGAGATCGGCTCCGGGCTGTTCCGCTTCGGTGCCTTGCCCGACCGCGATTTCAGTTGGGCCACGCTCGCCGCTTTCGCCGCTGTCGCCGGGGCGGGAGGCCTCACCAACAGCGCGTTCTCCAATTACGCGCGCGACAAGGGCTGGGGCATGGGCTCGCTCGTCGGCGCGCTCCCCAGCGCCATCGGCGGCCGCACCATCAAGCTTTCCCATACCGGCAAAGTGTTCGAGCTTTCCGGCGAGAACGTGGCGCGATGGCGCGGCTGGCTGAAGCATATCCGCCGCGACCAGCTTGTGCTGTGGGCGCCCGGCTGCGTTCTCGGCATGGCCCTGCCGGCGATGTTCTCCTACGAGTACATCCGCGGCGTGCAGCACGTGGACGGACATGCTGTCGCGGCGATGACGGCTGAGGCCATGGCCGCCCGCCACGGACCGGCGTTGTGGTTTCTGACCTTGCTCTGCGGCTTTCTGATCATGGCCCCGACGCAGGTCGGCCAGCTCGACAACCTCGCCCGCCGCTGGACAGACGTGCTATGGACGGGCTTCCGCCCTCTCCACCGGCTCGAGGGTAACAGGGTAAAGTACATCTACTACGCGATCCTCGCCGCCTACGGAGCCTGGGGGCTCATCGCCCTGCGGCTGACGCCGAACCCGCTGGTGCTGGCCGTCGCCAGTGGCGTGATGATGAACTTTGCGCTCGGCTTCTCGGCGCTCCACACGCTCTACGTCAACCTATCGCTGCTTCCGCCGGAGCTGTGGCCCGGCTGGCTCATGCGCATCGGCCTTGTCGCCTGCGCGATCTTTTACCTCGGCATCTCCGCCATCGCATTCCAACAGCAGTGGCCGAAAATCGCTTCGTGGCTGGGGGTGTAAATGCATACGCAAAGCCTGACGCGCCGTTCGTTTCTTCAAGCGGCTCCGGTTTCCGTCCTTGCCGCGGGCCCCATCTCATTCCGCCATCGCGGCTACCTTGGCTGGATCACGGATCTGGCCTCGGAACC
>JAEHDI010000518.1 GCA_016880505.1 Bryobacterales bacterium
AAAGGTGGCACAGGCTTCAGCCTGTGGACTCTGATTGTTTTCACCCGTTACCCGCGCCCCCCGCACCAGTCTAGCGAATACGGTCACTCCACCTTGAGCGTCGGGCCCGCCTTGTCGATGGTCACCGTTCTCACGCGGCCGCCATGCCGGAACCGAACGGCGATGAAACTACCGCGCGAGACGTCCTCGGCCTGCTCCAACTCCGGACGGTGTCCCGCCTTTGCCATCGCGAGAACCGCCACCGCGCGCGCGGAGGTCTGCGACTCCTTCGTCTCGGCCGAGAAGTGCCACTCGGGCTCCGGCTTCCCCATCTCGGGCGGGATCGCGTACTTGTCGGTCTGCTCGAACCGCAAGCCACCCGGAGCAAGCACCCGCCCCGCCAGCGCCGCATTTTCATACTCCAGGCCGATCGCTCCTGCCTCTTCGTTCATCGTGAACGGAGCGCGGCCGTGCAGCCAGACCTTCAGCGACACGGGCTGCTTCCCCTTCACCTCATCGACCACCACCAGCACGCTCGGTTTCAGGAACACGAGGTGCCGGCGGTACCGCTCGACGTTCGCTCCGTACGCAGTGCTGGCATCTCCCACTACGTAGTCGTACTCTCGCCCGGGACGGAAGACGATTACTTCTCCCTTTCCCGCCGCGGTCTTCGGCTGGCCCTTTCCGTCGATCTCGAGCGCGTTGTGCGCCCTCGTCGTCCAGTACCATTGCTCGCAGAACGGGCTGCCGTACCACGGTCGAAGCCCCGTGTTGACGAGCAACGGCGAGCCGTAGGCGCCCAGCACAATCGCGTTCTGGTCCGCGTGGCTGTGGCTGATGTTGCCGAGCGGAGCGGCGCGCATCATCACCTGCACGTCGTCCGCGCCGTCGAGCAGATTCGAGTGCACCGCCGCCCAACCGGCCCCGCGGAACAACTTCGCAAACGGCCAGTCGGCCGGTGCCTTCGATTTCACCGGAGGTGGCTCCGTCCGCGCCGCGCGGATGAATCCGATCGGCCCGCCCGCGCCTTCACCCTTGCCCCACGCCTCCGCGTACCACTGCCATTCGGGGACCTGCCGCGCACGTGCGAAGAACGCGACCACCGCTGCGGGTTCCGCGTTCGGACGCTTCTCGGCGAAGTCGCCGAAGCCCGTAAGCGCGCCCCCCGGCGGCGACACGTACATCGGAAAGTGGCCCACGTTGCGGTAGAACGGCTTCTGGGTACCGTCGACGCCGAGCGCGGCATTGAGCGCGTCCAGCCACCATGTGGACCGGTTTACGTAACTCGCCCAGTAGGAGTAGCCCTGCGCCCAGCCGCCGTCCTCATCGCCGAACGCTGGATACCATCCCCAGAAAATCGTCAGTGCGTAGTCCAACCACTTCTTCGCCTCCGGCACTTCGCCGTAGTACGCGATGGCCGCCTCGCCGAGGAAATGCCACATGCGGCCCGCGTGGCTGTTGTACGCCTTCTGTTCGTGCGGTCTGTCATGCAGCCAGTGGTACGCCTCTTCGCCGCGCGCCCGCACCATCCGCCGCATCGTCTCGCGGTCGGCCTCGCTGAGCGCATCGTACGCCCAGTCATAAGCCCGTGACGTGAGGTACAGAATCGGCATGCCAGCTTCGTCGTTGACGTCCATACTGGTAGTGCCGAGCGGCTTCCACGACGCGATGTGGAGCAGCCACTTCCGCGCACCCTCGCCGTAGCGCGGCTCTCCGGTCAGCATGTAGCAGAACGCGAGCGTCTCAGCCGCCTCCGACGCCTTGATCGCTTCCAGGAAATTGCGCCGCCACTCCTCGGCGTTCCACTTCCCGCCCGTCCATTCCGGCGGCTCGGGGATAAGCGGCATCCGAAGCGCATTCTCTGCCGCTTCGACAAGCTGGTCCCAGCGCTGCTTCTGCCCGCCGAGACGCGCTTTGCGCAGCTCGCCCACGCTCTCTGGCCGCAACAACAGCCGCGGGTGCTGCCTCGGCATCCGTTCTCTGATCAGCTCCTCGTCTGGACGCGGGAACGGCTGCGCGTCGCCGGGAATCGTGAAGCTTCGAGCGCGGCTCCAGTTTGACCGCGAGCCGTCCTTGTCGAGGCAGGCGTACCGCCACCACCACGCGCCGGATTCGAGCGTCCGAGTGTGCGTGTAGAGCACGTACGGCGTCCGTGGGACTTCGATCACTCCGCGGCGGAACCCTTCGTCGCGCGCGA
>JAEHDI010000519.1 GCA_016880505.1 Bryobacterales bacterium
ACCGCATACGTCGGGTTGTGGTAGGAATCGAGAATCTGGATTTCATACTTGCCGTGCAGGTACACCCCGCTGTTCCCACGCATTTGATCTTTCTGCTCCGGCATGAAAGGGATGGCGAATTCTAGATGGATCTGCGCGCTGCGGAACTTCTCCCGGCTGTAGATGTCCCCGACGCCCGTCAGGCAGACCATGTCTCCGCTATGAACCTGGCACAGCGCCGGTTTTCCGTCGCGAGTGGTCCAGTGGGACATGTCCTTGCCGTCGAACAGGACCACCGCGTCGGACGGCGCTTTTCCGGGCCCGCCCGGGTTGATTTCTCTCGGCTGAGCATCCGGCTTCTGTCCAAAGCAGGCTGACACAGCGATCGCAGCCGCTCCGGCAATGACAATGCGGAGCGCGCAGAACCCCGAGCCCGCAGTCATAGGGCTAGTGGGAGCCCGCATTGGCCGGAACGTGCCAGAGGTAAATCCTCCGCCCGCTGACCTCGATCTCCTTGTCGGGCTTCCAGTCGCCCATGTCGAAGCTGTGCGAGACGATCCGCGTGCCCGGCTTCAAATCCTTCAAAAGCTTCGGCCGCAACTTCAGATTGATGCTCGACAACAAGTACAACGTGACAACGGTCGCATCCTTAATGTCGGCGTCAAAGAAGCTGCCCTGCCGGAACTCCACGCGTCCGGTAACGCCGGCCTCTTTCGCGTTTGCCTGGGCTTCCTTGATGCGCTCCGGGTTGATATCCACCCCAACCGCCCGCGCGCCGAACTTCTGCGCCGCCATCACGACAATGCGTCCGTCGCCGCAGCCGAGGTCGTAAACGACGTCGGTCTTCTTGACGCCGCCAAGCTTCAGCATCGCCTCCACAACCTCGGGAGGCGTCGGTACGTACGGCACGTCGCCCGACTCTTCCCACTGCGCCGCCAGGGGCAGCGCGAACAGGCTGAAAAGGCACACGAGGGGTGCGAATATCTTCACAACACGCATGGTTCGTTTTCTCCCGGATCTCGTAGACTTAGCAAACCGGCATTCGCCTGGCTCGCCCATGCAAGCAAGAGTACTACAAAAGTGCCTTGTGTATCCTCCCCGCTCTCATCGCCACGTCCGCCGCCGCCATGCCCTCCCGGATTGCATCCAGGTTCCGCAGAGGGGCGCCATCGTAGTGCCCGAGTGAGAGCCCGTCGGCTCCGCACTCCGACGAGATCTGGACACCCTGGCGGATCAGTTCGGGTGTCGCCTTCGGACGGATGCCGATCGCCGACAGGAAGTGCATCTCGTCGCCTACTGCCTCGCGGATGCTCAGCAAAAACTGCCGCTTGTGCTCCAACTGTGATGCCGTTCCGGACTGCTCCGAGTAGTCGCTGGAACGCACCGAGCCCAGGTGGTGTTTCAGGGAAGCGAGGTCGATCCCACTGAGTTCCGGGTTTCGGCTGATGTACGCATTCAGTCGCAGGTCGATCTTCGGGTTGATCGCGCGCACAGCCGCGTGTGCGTCCGCGAAGAGCCGCGTGATCGACGCACAGCGGAACTTCATCCACTCAAATAGCTCGGGATGCCGCAACAGGAGCGCGGTGGGGGTAGTATTCGACGCGCGCAGCAGCGCCAATCGGTGTGTTTCCGCGGGACCGGCATGATCGAGCATGTCCGCGAGTGGCCTGAGCGCCCGGCGCACTGCCTTGAGATCAAGACCATCGTTACGGGCTGCGGCCTCACAACCCGCGCAGAAGCACCCGCCGAGCACTGTGAGTAGCGTGTTCTCCGCCGCCGTGGCGCCGCCAGCACCACCCCACGTCAGAAAGCCGAACGTGCCCGGTGTGTGGTCTTCTCCGCCGAAACCCGCAGCTGCGCGTAGCCGTGTCGAGGCGAACGGCACCAGGCAGGTTTGAACAAAGTCGATATCGTAGTTCTTTACCAGATCCGTGAACAACCCGATCAGGTAGCTCCGTGCGTCCGGATTGTTGACGCAAATCAACTGCGCCAGCGGATTGCCGTAGATGTCGCGCTGCACGGCGTACGAGCACTCGCCCCGCGCACGGTCGAAGTCGAGCACCGTATGCGAGATCTCGGCGCCTGTCTTCCACTTGCGCTTCCGCCCCGCGCTGACGAGCATCTCCAGCCAGTCCTTGCCTTTCAGTTCGTCGCGGTCGCTGGTCCGTGGCTTGATCCGCGTGTCGCGGTAGTTTTCCAGGTGCGGCTGCCAATAGGCTCGGCTGTCCTCGGGAAAATACGTCTTTCGCTTCGGGTTGTGAGGGTAGTAGAAGTCCGTCAGCGGGCGTTTTTCCCAGTGCATCAGGGCGACGAGGTAGGTGCTGTTGGCCCCTGCGGTCTCGCCGAGCGTCTCGAGCGCCGGATCGACCCCTTCATCGAGCAAATCCCATGCGTACAGGCTTGCCGCAATCTCGGAGAAGCGCTTCCGCGCCCGGTTCCTTGCGGGCGTCTCCGGGAGTTGCGCCGCCGCCAGCACGGGCGTGATGAATCCAGCCGCAAACTCCCGTCTTCGAATAGTCGACATGGGGACATTATGCACCGTCGATCCGAGAGCGACATCCACTCCATCACTTGACCGGGATGACAGCGAGGCGAAGCGGTAGAAGTCCCGCGCCAAGAAGAGAGACCACCAGTGTTCGCACGGTCACTCGACCGGTCTCAGCCGGAGATCCTTGTACTGGATATAGAGGTCATCTTTGCTGTGGAGTTGCAGAGCGATATGCCCGTTCAAGCCGGCGTTGTGCTTCCGATGGGCCTCATCGTCCAGGATGCCGTCGCCGTTCAAGTCGGCGGCGAGCACGCCGTTGAGCCGCGTGGTGATGCGCGTCCCCCGGCACACGATCCGTAACTCGTTCCAGTCCGCCTTCCACTTCCAGCCCTTCGGCGCGTGCGACTCGTCGATCTCCCAGTTCTTGAGCGACGGGAAGATCCAGCGCTGCACGCCGCGTGTCTCGTCGTAGATCAGCCCGGTGCGCCACGGCGCCGGCGGATGGACGTCGATCTGCGGCCCGTGCAGCCAGCCTGCTTCCTCATCGTACCTGCTGCGCACCTGCACGCCGGAGTTCCCGGTCGAGTCACGAAAGCCGCGGACCTTCACCCTCAGTTCGAAATCGCCGTACTCGCGCTCGCTGATGAGCCAGACGTAGTCGTGGTCCGTGCGGCCGCGGGAGTCGCACGTGATCGCTCCATCGGCGACCTTCCAGAATCCCCTGTCCCGGTCGGCGGGCTTCGCCGCGATATGCCAGCCATCGAGCGTCCGCCCGTCGAACAGTGAAATCCAGTCTGCCGCGGGCAGCGCGCCGGCGATCAGAGCCACGCCGGCGGCTATCAGTGCACAACGCTTGACCACTGGTTCAGTCCTCCTCCCAAGCAGGCTCCCATCTTATCCCCATCGCCTCACGGCAGAAGCGAACCATGTCGTCGGCCAAAGGCGCTCGGAAACACAGCCCCTCCGGCCACATCGGCCCCGGAAGGAACGCCGCCTCGAAGCAGTGCAGTGCCTGCCTCCGGAACGGCAATTCCGCCGCCAACCGCTCGGTGAAGCCTCGCTTCACGAATTCCAAATACAGCGCCTCGTCCGGTCCATAGACCTTGTCGCCGGCGACGGCGTGGCCGATGTGCGCCGCGTGAACGCGAATCTGGTGCAGCCGCCCTGTGGCCGGCTCCACGCGCACCAGCGTGTAGCCGCCGCCCTGTGCCAGGGGGATGAACCGCGTGCGCGCGTCCTGCCCTCCCGTCGTCACCGCCCGCCGCATCGCGATCTGCGAATCGGAATGCTTGCCGATCGCCCCCTCCGCTTCGACGGGCTCACGGATCTCGCCGTGCAGGATCGCCAGGTACCTCTTCCGCACCCGCCGGTTCTGGACCGCTTGTTGCATCCGCTTTCCGATCTTCGGATCGATCGCTAGCACCACGACGCCGCTAGTCTCGCGGTCCAGCCGGAAGGGCATGTGCAGCCGGGCGACGCAGAGATATTCGCGGCAGGCCCCGATCAGGCTCGACCACGGCCCGTGTTTCGAGGGATGACAGACGACATACCCCGGCTTGTTGACCACGAGCCACTCCGGCGTGCGGTCGAGAATCCACGCGGACAGCTCTTCAGCCGTGATGTCCCATCCCCACGCGGTAGCCGGCATGTCAGCTCCCATTTTCCGGCTGGATGTGGTGTAACCTTTGTGCGTCCGGAATCATCATCTGTCAGAGTAGAGAGTGACGGTGTTCGCACACAAGCCAGCGCTTCGATGTTCCGTCGTCACGGCCTTGATAGCGGCGCTGATGATCGCGGCCGGCTGCGGCCGGCGCGACAAAACCGTAGCGCCGATCCCGCCGCCCTCCTACAATGACACGGCGCGCTTCCTTGCCGGCCTGCCGGGCGAACCGAACGGCCCGTATCGCCGTCTGGAGCGTGAGGCGGCGTGGAAAGACCACGCGGCACGGCTTGACAGAAGCTGGACACGCTTCCAGAAGGCGTTCCTCGCGCCCGCCCGGGCCTTCGAGGCAAAGGAGCTCTCCGGGGACGTTCCCGCCGGCGGCTTCGTGTTCTATCCCTTCAGCGGACCGGACATCGTGTATCCGCTCACCTTCTTCCCGCGCGGTGACACCTACGTTCTGGTCGGACTCGAGCCGGCCGGGGAGCAGCCCATCCCCTCGGACTACTCGCGCGATAACCTTGCCTCCGCCTTACGCACCTGGCGTGTCGCCGCCGGCTCGCTGCTCTACCGGAGCTTCTTCATAACCGACGAAATGGAGCACCAGCTCCGTGGCAAGGACGCCGAGGGTGCTCTTCCCCTCATTTTGCTGCTGATGGCTCGCACCGGAAACAGAATCCTTGGAGCGCGGCACGCCCGGCTCGACGCAAGGGGCTGGCTCTCCTCGGAGAAGGATCCTAAGCGCGCCCAAGTCCTCGAGATCGTTTTCCGTCGTCCTCGCGACGGCCGCATTGCCAGGCTGTACTACTTTTCCCGTGATCTCGCCCGCGGAATGAACCCTGACTCCGGTTTCCCGCAGTTCCTGGAGCGCCAGGGCGCCGCCCGGACGTTTGTGAAATCGGGTTCGTACCTTCTGCACAGCCCGCGCTTCCGCCGATTGCGCCGTTACGTGCTTGAGAACAGTGTCGTCCTTCTTCAAGACGACACTGGCATCCCCTTCCGGATGTTCGACGAGCGCGGCTGGCAGGTCCGGTTATACGGTGATTACAGCCCGCCCGGTGATCCCTTCCGCCACCGGGTTCAGGATGACCTCGCGGCGGCGTTTGATGACCCGGAGCGCATTGTCAAAAGACTCGGTTTCTCTCTCGGCTATGGCGCGGGACGCCGGACGTCGAGCCTGCTGTTCGCGGTTCGTAACCGGCCCGGCCCGCTGCTAGGCCACATGGCGCCGGTGCCGCCCGAACCTCAGCCCTAACGTCCGGCGCCCGAACCAGTCTCTTTCCCTGCCGGCGCCAGGAAGCGTTGGATCGGGATGGTCACCGAACCGAGCGCGCCGGAGGAGACGTCGCGCAGAAGCAACCGGACCAGCTTCGCCTTCGGCGAGACGTCCAGTTTCTCCATGAAGACAAGCCCGCGGGCCTCCATCGCCTTGAGGTACGTGGGCTGTTCGAGGCGCATCGTGCTGGTGCGGGCGACCGTGTTGATGTGAAGCTCCCTGCCGTCCAGTTGCACCAGCCAGATGTCCATGCCGCACTCCCAGACATCTCCGTCCGGCCGGCAGGCCAGTTCGTTCGGGTCAACCTGCACCGCGAGGCTCAGGGAGTTCGCCCCCGCCGAACTCACACGCACCGTAAGGCCGAGCCGCGTCGCCTCCATCGGACTCCACATCGCTGCATCCAGAATGCCCTTGCGATACCACGACTCGCCCGGCTCGTCCGGCTGCGCGAAGTATCCACGGCGGTACCG
>JAEHDI010000520.1 GCA_016880505.1 Bryobacterales bacterium
GCGTTTGGCCGAGAGCGCGGCGTCGATGGCGGTATTGCCGCCTCCGAGGACCAGGACCACTCCGGACGCCGCGCCGCCACGCTTTACAGCAGCCAGAAACTCGAGCGCACTCACGATGCCGGACTTCGGCCGCACCGTGGTCTCCAGCCGTACCGAGCCGGAGAGCCCGAGGGCGACGAGCACTGCGTCGTAGCCACCGCCCCGGACATTGTCGAGACCATTGTGGGAATCGAAGCGGACGTTGTAGCGGCGTTCCACGTCGCCGCTGGAGGCGAGGACATCGTCGATTTCCCGGCGGAGGATGGGGTCTGGCAGACGGTCGGCCGGAATGGTACCTGCCGCCGTTCCGCCCGGAGCCGGGCTCCCGTCGAGCAGCACGACCTTGTGGCCGCGCGAGGCGAGCGCCGCGGCGGCCGAAACGCCGGCCGGACCGGCTCCCAGCACGGCCACGCGTTTCCCGGTCGACGCCTCCCGCGGATGGGGTTCGGCGGCCCAACCCTCGTCAACGGCCTTGCGGCCGACCCAGCGTTGGAGGTGCCGGATCGGCACGCTTTCCGTGTAGTGTTCGTTGATGCAACCGGCTTCGCAGAGGGTTTCCGAGGGGCAGACGTATCCGCAGACCGCTGCCAGCACATTGGCTTCGCGCAGCGTCTCGTACGCCTCGCGGAAGCGGCCCTCGGCGATGTGGCCGACGAACTTCGGGATATTCACGCGCGCCGGGCAACCCGAAACGCAAGTCGGATCGTTGCACTGCCGGCACGTCTTCGCCATGGCGAGGATCGTGTCGACCGCTTCGGCACGGCCCGCTTTGTAGATCGGCTCGTAAATAGCGGCGTCGCGCGGCACACAGCCGCTGCGCCCGCCGTCGCGCATGATCTGGGTGCAAGCCGAGCACGCAACGCAGGCGCGCTCGGGATCGAGCGATCCGCGAGTTCGCAGGTCACGCGCAAAGTCCGGATAGGCGAAGGCCATCCGCCCGGCCCCAACAAGCGAGACCCATCCGTTGCGGACGCAGGCTGCGCCGACATTCGGAAAGAAGTGGCGAAGCCAGGAATAGCCGCCGCCGATGACGGCCATATCCGGGAACTCCATCTGGATGCGCCGCACAATCGAGACAAACCGCGCGACGCCTTCGAGCGGCGACTCCGGGGGCATGGGCGCGCCGGCCACCGGCAGATCGAAAGGCCGGTTCACGTACGGATTGAAATATGGGTTGCCAATGGTGATGTTGACCATCGGGGCGCCGGAGGCGGCTAAATGACGGACGAGTTCGATCGGCTCGGCGAGATCCGGTTTCGAGGCGTCGTCGCGGTCCACGCCGAAGCCATACGGCCGGGCCATCGCGTCGTAGACGTTCATGCGCGAGGTCACCACGAGTCCGGGAACGGCGTCGCGTATCTTCGCCACCACGTTGCGGAAAAAACGCGACCGGTTTTCGAACGAACCGCCGTAGCGTCCCTCGCGAGTGAACGAGGCGTGCAGCTCCGAGACGAGATAGCGGTGGCAAGCCTTCACGTCGACGGCATCGAATCCCGCTTTTCGGGCGAACCAGGCCGCTTCGACGTAAACATCCTCCAGCCGTTCGAGTTCGTCGTCCGAGATCAGCGGGTAGTCGGGCGGCAGGTTGTGGATCGGATCGAGATAGCGGGAGTGGTGCGCGATGATCGGCCGAGGGCTGCGTCCCGGCTTGCTGTAGCGACCCGAATGAGTCAACTGAAGCACAAGAAACGGGCGGTGACTCAGGCCGAAGACGTGATGCGCGCCCGACAGGGAATCCTCGACCAGTTTCGCGAACGCGGCGACGTTGTTCTCGTGGATCCACAACTGGCGGGGGTTGGCGCGGCCTTCCTGCACGACGGCGCAGGCCTCGAACCAGAGGAGGCCGGCTCCTCCTTCGGCGAAACGGCGGTAGCGGCGAAAAGTGAGTTCGTCCGGCGAGCCGTCATCCTTTCCATCGCACCCCTCCATGGGGAGCACGACCAGGCGGTTCGGCAGTGGCACTGTGCCAAATGTAACCGGCTCGAGAAGAGGGCCCAAATCGTCATCGACAGGCAAGTCGAGGTGCAATTCCTCGATCCGGCGGCGCAGTTCGTCCAGGCTATGAAAATGAAAGGGCTCGTGTGAAGACATCTTGAGCTTTCAGGATATCAGCGGATGAGATGCGGGCCGTTTTCCGCTACTTGGCGGCCAGCGCGTCAAGGCCGGCTTTGGCGATCTGGGCGTCCTGCTGCGAAGTGACACCGCTGACGCCGACGGCTCCGATGACCTTGCCGTCCACGATCACGGGAAGCCCGCCCTCCATGGGCATGGCGCCTTCGAGTTTCAGGACGGAGACGCGACCGCCCGCGAGTTGTTCCTCAAAGGCCTTCGTCGGACGGCGGAAGAGCGCCGCACTGCGCGCTTTGCGCTGCGCGATGTCGACGCTGGCGATCTGGACGTCGTCCATCTTCTGAAGGTAGATGAGGTAACCACCCTCATCGACGACGGCGATGACGACATTCCAGTTGTTCTTCACCGCTTCCGCTTCGGCTGCCGCCGCGATGTGCTTTGCTCCAGCAAGGGTCAGAGCTTTCTTTTCCGTAAGATCTGCCGCCATGGTCGTTAGCGCGAACAAAAGTGGGAATACAATGAGTCCGGCACGGGTCACTTTTCCGCGTTCCTCCTGTGGGCTGAGGATACCACGGCGGGCCGGAATGTCCGCATGCACGGCTGGTAGAATTTGCATGTCCACGAACAGCGGAGGCTTCATGAGCAAACGGATTCTGGTTGTCACCGGGGACGGCGGCGAGGGTTACGAGGCGCTGTACGCCTGCCACCGCTTTCTCGAGGCGGGCCACACGCCGGTGGTGGCTGCTCCGTCGAAGCGGAGACTGCATCTCGTCATGCACGATTTCGAGCCGGGCTGGGACACGTACATCGAGCGCCCGGGCTACGGTCTGGATGCAGACGCATCGATCGATGAGGTCTCGGAGGGTAACTTCGACGCCATCCTTCTTCTAGGCGGCCGCGCACCGGAGTATCTGCGCCACAACCGGAAACTGCTCGAAATGGTCCGTTTGTTCCACGACAGCGGGAAATGGGTCTTCGCGATCTGCCACGGGATCCAGATCCTGGTAGCGGCCGGGCTGGCGAAGGACCGATGCGTCACATGCTAC
>JAEHDI010000059.1 GCA_016880505.1 Bryobacterales bacterium
ATGGGGGGCGCCCCGCAGGCTAATCAGGCCCAGCCCCAACATGCAGATTGCGCTGAAACCAAAGTAAGAGCTCAGCCAAAGAAAGAGGGATTCAGGTTGTTCCAGTTCGATCCAGCGAAACCCCAAAGCAAAAAACGCCAACGCAAAACCAACCGAGGCCGCTCCGGCCAGGCTAAGAAACCACTTGTCCGGAACCTGATGCCGCAGGGTTAGCGCGGTCGCCAGTGCGAAAATACCGAAGCTCACTGCCATAACGACGAGCAGGAGCGCGAAAGTACGCAAGTCCAGCCTTCTGTCTGTCCAAAAACAGAGCAGTCCGAATGCGCTAAGAGCAAGGCCATTCAGCACCAGAAGCCAGGATTTGACATTTCTGGAATTCCAAATGCCCGCTGCGATCGTGCAAATTCCTGCCGCCAGTGCGACTTTACCCAGAAACACGGCCGTGCTCTTCACCGCGAATGTACGCAAAGTCAGGGCGCCATCCGGGTCCTGCATGAGAAGGTTCACGACCGACATGATCGCGTCAAGAACGCCGCACAATGCCAGTAACCACCAGCTCTTCATAAACGTTTGGATCATGCGCACCCCCAGATCGTGATCCAGCCCTACTTGCGAGGTGAAGCCTCTCCCCTGAGCATAGCAGCTCGACGCGGGATCTCCCGGCGGAGCGAGAAACGCCATGTCCCCGTTTTTCCCGCGTAGAGTCAGTACGGCTCGATGCGGAGTTCGTTGACGACGCTCTTGACGCCCTTGACCTTCTTGGTGATGCGTTCGGCTTTGCGCTTCTGCTTCTCCTCGCGGACCTTGCCGCGGAGGGTGACGACGCCGTCCTTAACGTCCACTTCGAAGCCGCCGCCTTTCACGACGGAGTCGGTGGCCAGCTTGCGGCGGACCTCGTCGTAGATACGGTCGTCGGAAGAACCCGTCTGCGCAAACAACGCCGGGCAGGAGAACGCAACAGCGCTCAGAATAAGAACAATCGAAAGGAATCTCATTTCATTCCACCCCGGTACCGGCCATAGAACGCCAGTCTAACGCATCCAGGAAGCGCGGGTCCTCACGCCACTTGGGCCGCACTTTGACGTGCAGTTCCAGAAAGACCTTCCGGCCAAGGAGATTTTCCATCTCCTCGCGCGCCAGAGTGCCGATTCTTTTCAGCATGGCGCCCTTGGCGCCGATGACGATCGCCTTCTGCCCCACCCGCTCTACGTAGATCGTGGCGGCGATGCGTGTGACGCGTTCCTTCTCTTCCCAGTAGTCGATCAGGACGGCGACGGCGTGCGGCACTTCCTGCCGCGTCTCGTGGAGGATCTTTTCACGGACGATCTCAGCGACCATGAAACGCTCGGGCTGGTCCGTTACGTGGTCCGGCGGAAAATAGGGCGGGCCGGGCGGAAGGCGCTTCACGATGCAGTCGCGGACGGCGTCCAGGCCGTCCCCGGTGAGTGCCGAGACCGGGATGTATTCCTCGAACTCGTGCGCGGCCTTGTACTGCTCAATCAGGGTGAGCAGTGGACCCTTGTCGTGGATGCGATCGATCTTGTTCAACAGAAGCAGCGCCGGGGTGCGGGCCTGCTTCACAAGTTCCACGGCCTTGCGGTCCGCGTCAGTGAACGGGCGCGTGGCGTCGGCAAGGTAGAGCAGCAGGTCGCGCTCGGCGAGAGCGGCGCGCACGGTTTCGAGCATACGCTGGTTGAACGCCGAATCCGGTTCGTGAATGCCTGGAGTATCGACAAAGATGATCTGCGCGCCAGGAAGATTCAGCACGCCCTGGATGGAGGTGCGCGTGGTCTGCGGCTTGTCGGCGACGATCGCGACCTTCATCTGGACGAGCGTATTCAGCAGCGTCGACTTGCCGGAGTTGGGACGCCCCAGGATGGAAACGAAGCCGGAGACAAAGCCGGCGGGCGCAGCTTCATTCATTCTCTTCGTTCTCCGAGCGCCGGATGCGGACCAGGTCGACGCGGCGTTCATTACCGGCTAAGACTTCGATACGAAGGCCGTCGCGCTCGACGATTTCACCGGCGGAGGGGACGCGCCCGAGCCATTCTGCCGCGAGGCCACCAATGGTAGTGGATTCGGTCTCTCCACCAGGGCGGAACTGGAGCAGCTCATGGAGACGGTCCAGATCGAAGCTGCCGGAGACAACATAGGCCCCGTCAGGCTCCGCGGTCACGTCGAGCTCCGGTTCGTGCTCGTCGCGGATTTCACCGAGAATCTCCTCGACGAGATCCTCCATGGTCGCCAGACCGGCGGTGTTGCCATACTCGTCAACA
Organism: Bryobacterales bacterium; assembly: GCA_016880505.1. GTDB lineage: Bacteria > Acidobacteriota > Terriglobia > Bryobacterales > Bryobacteraceae > JAEHDI01. The sequence continues at coordinate 2,277 of JAEHDI010000059.1, forward strand.
ACGACGGCCATGTGCGAGCGGTCGTCCTGCATTTCACGCATGAGTTCGCTGACAAGCTTGGTTTCGGGCACGAAGCGCACTGGCCGCATGAGATCGCCGACCTTGCGGCCGGTCCGCTCCTCCTCATCCAGTTCGAACATGTCGCGTACATGGACGAAGCCGACGATACGGTCGATGGACTCCTCATAGACGGGTATGCGCGAGTACTGTTCGTTGATGACGAGCTCGCGGAGGTCTTCGAGGGTCTTCTTCACCTCGATGGCGATGATGTTCGGCCGCGGAGTCATGACCTCGCGCACGATCTTGTCGCCGAAGGCGACGGCGGCCTGAATGAGCTTGCGGTCTTCCTCCTCGATCAGTCCCCCCTCAGCGCCGGCGGAGATGAGTGCATCGAGGTTCTCAACGTGATTCGGTTCCTCCTCGGCGGCGCCCGGCTCGCCCAGATCCACGACGGACTGGAAGAACTCAAGCATCGCCGTGAGCGGCCGGACCGCGACCGCGAGCGCGCGGAGCAAGGGGACGAGCGGCAACAACCAGCGGCCTTCGGTGCGCCGATAGAGCACATGGGGCAGCGCATACGCCCCGAGGAACATCACGAGCCAGGATGCGATCGCCGCTTCGATGACAGCCTCCCAGAGCATGGCGCTGCGGGTGGACGCGATCGCCAGGACCACGACGCCGAGGAGGGCCAGGGTCGTGTGCTTGATTAACGAAAAGGCAAGCGCCCCGCGGTCGGACTTGAGCCCGATGCGCTCTTCGAGTTTCTCCCTGAAAAAGGTGAACGCGGGCAAGTCGCGCGTGCGCAGCCGCAGCGATTCCAGATACAGCATCTGGGTGTAGGTGACGACGACCAGAGTCGCGCCGAACCAAAACACCAGAACGACGAGGAGGATCAGCATCGGCGGGCGCGCTCCACCAGAGCGGCGGGAAGGCCGAGCACCTTTCGCCAGCGCTTTTCCGCCCGAGCCATTCGGCCGCGGTCGGTTTCGTGATCCATCCCGGTGAGATGCAGCAGGCCGTGCAGCAACAGGATAGCGATTTCGTCCTCGACTGCGTGGCCGTACTCGCGCGACTGGGCGGCGGCGCGCTCGACGGAGATGGCCATTTCGCCGAGGAAGTCGTCGGGACCAGGCTCGGGAAAGGAAAGGACGTCGGTTGGGTAGTCCTTGCCGAGGAACTGCCGATTGAGACGGCGCAACTCGCGGTCATCCGTGAGCAGGCACGTGAAGCGCCGGCCA